>CAYPZL010000001.1:0-82175 GCA_964415045.1 uncultured Pirellulales bacterium
CGTCCCCGGTCTTTGCCTGGTGTCGATTCAAAAAGTACCCGAAAACCGGATGAGCTGTTATGACGAATACGTGAGCTCCTCACGGCTTACATCGCCCTCCAAATCAGGCCAGAAACAGCATTGTTATAGGACGGGTAGCCGGCAGCGTTTGAGGGCTGACTCTCTTCTTACTGTGTGAGGCGTCCGCTGTGCAACCACCCCCGGTCGCCTTTCGCGCGATGCGGTGGAGGTCGCCGAACCAGGCTCCAGCAAGCGGTCACGAGACGCCGACAGGATGTCTTTTATTAGTATTTCTAATTACAAGTTTACATTTACTAATGGAAAAGACTGCGGGCAACAGGAAACGGAGAATTCCATAAATGTTTTAATAAAAAGACTTTGTATGTGAGCTTAGCGATGAGGAGGGCAGAATTTCAAGGCCGTCGCGGAGGTGACGGTTGACTAAGAAGAGGCGATCTGCTAATATGGCGGGTCCATGGCAAAAACAGTACGGAAAATCGGAAAGAAACGCACAAGAAGGAGCTCTTCGAAGACCGCAACAGCCAGGACAAAGAAAGCCTTTAGAAACTACAACCAGGCCCTGGCTTACCTCTTTGATCGAACGGACTACGAGCGCGAAGAGCACGTACGCTACAACGCCACGACGTTCAGTCTTGAGCGGATGGAGAAGCTTCTATCTCTTGTGGGTGACCCGCATACGCAGATACGCACGGTGCACATTGCGGGGACCAAGGGCAAAGGTTCGACGGCCACCATGCTGGCTCGGATGCTCGAATCCAACGGGCTGCGCGTGGGGTTGTACACCTCTCCGCACTTGGTGCATCTGCACGAACGCATCGTGGTCAATTCGGAAATGATCAGCGAGAGCGAGGTTCTGGGCCTGTTGAACCGGCTCTACGCCCCGGTGGAGAAGCTCGGCAAGACGGATCCGCCGACGTTCTTCGAGATCATGACGGCCATGGCGTTCATGCATTTTGCCGATCGCAAGATCGACATCGGGATCATTGAGACGGGTCTGGGCGGCCGGCTCGACAGCACCAACGTGATTCATCCGGAAGTCGTAGGCATTACGAGCCTGAGCATCGATCACAAAATCCAGTTGGGCGAGACGCTTGACCGGATCGCCATGGAAAAGGCCGGCGTGCTTAAACGCGGCGTGCCGGCGGTAACGGTCCAGCAGGACCCCGTGGCCTTGAACGTGTTGAAATCCCAGGCGTTGGCGGTGAAAGCTCCTCTGAGCGTAACCGGGACGGATATTGACTTTTCCTACCGATTTGAAACCTCCCGCGAGCATGGCCCGCACACGCGGATCTGTCTGACGACCCCCACCAGCAAGTTCGAGCACCTCCGCGTGCCGCTGCACGGCAAGCACCAGGCGATCAACTGCGGTCTGGCCCTGGCTTTGCTGGATAAGCTCAAGTCGGCCGGCTATAAAATCGACGTAGAGAAATCTGCCGACGGCCTGCACAACGTAACGCTGGCCGGACGAATGGAGATGATCTGCCACGATCCGCGCATCATGATCGACGGCGCCCATAACGCGGCAAGCATTCGAGCCCTGATTCACGCCATCGGACAGAACATCCCCTACGACTCGATGGTGGTCATCTTCGGCTGCAACAGCGACAAGGATGTGGTGGGCATGCTCACCGAGCTGCAATACGGCGCCGACAAGGTGATTTTCACGCGGAGCAGTTCGGCCAAGGCGGTCTCGCCGCAGGATCTGGCCGACATGTACACCGAGATTTGCGGCAAGATGTACCAGACTTCCAGCAGTCTGGGCGAGGCGCTTCAATTGGCGCGCAGCGCCGTCGGCCGAGAGGACCTGATCTGCATCACGGGCAGCTTCTACCTCATCGGTCAGGGCAAGATGCGATTCCAACCCAACCCCGCTCTGGCGGCCTCGTAACAGGAGTCGCCGGCCGGGGACTTTTGGGTTGACGATCCACCGTCGGCCCCGTTTAATCACTTCTTTACGCGTACGCTGTCAGGACGTGGCCCGTCACAGGCGACGCGCTTTCTGCGAATCCATGCAGAGGCGCCCCGGCCCGGCGAATCAGCGCACGCAGCCCCAAAAGGCGCTCTGGCTCGGAAAAGAAGGTTAGAATAAGGAGTCACCGATGGCTGAAACCACCCATTATATCGCAGTGGACCTGGGGGCCGAGAGCGGCCGCGTGATGCTGGGTTCGATCGCTGACGGCAGGCTGAGTCTGGCCGAGACGCGTCGTTTCGGCAACGGGCCCGTTGAGGAGAAGGGATCGCTTCGCTGGGACTTCGAGAGGCTGCTGTCTGAGATCAAGGCCGGCATCGGCCAGGCGGTGGAGGCCGCCGGGGGCCAGGTTCAGGGCATCGGGGTCGATAGCTGGGGCGTTGACTTCGGCTTGATCGGCGCCGATGGGCAACTCCTTGAGAAACCCTACCACTACCGTGACAGCCGGACCGACGGCATGATGGAAAAGGCGTTCGAGATCATGCCCAAGCGGCAGCTCTACGAGCACACGGGCATTCAGTTCATGCAGCTTAATTCGCTCTACCAGCTTCTGGCCATGCGGCTGGCGAATTCGGAGGTGTTGGCTCAGACCAAACGGTTGATCTTCATGGCCGATCTGTTCGCGTACTTCCTCTGCGGCAAAGCCTTCGGCGAGTACACGCTGGCCAGCACGTCCCAGATGATGGATATGAAGACGGGCCGGTGGTCCGAGGCGATCTTTGAGAAGCTGTCCCTGCCGCTGGAGATCATGCCGGAGGTGGTGATGCCCGGAACCGTGGTGGGGGAGTTGACGGATGAAGTGGCGGCCGAGATCGGTTGTGCGAAGATTCCCGTGATCGCCGTGGGCTCGCACGACACGGCCTCGGCGGTCCTCGGCGTGCCGGCCGGCGAGGGCAACTGGGCCTATCTGTCGTCGGGGACCTGGAGCCTGATGGGCGTCGAACTGCCCCGGGCCGTCGTCAACGACAAGACCTTCGGATACGAGTTTACCAACGAGGGGGGCGTGGAGAATACCATTCGCCTGCTGAAGAATATCATGGGGCTCTGGCTCGTGCAGGAGTGCAAGCGGCAGTGGCAGCGGGACGGGCAAGACCTTTCCTACGACGACCTGACGCGGATGGCCTCGGAGGCCGAGCCCTTCTTCGCCCACGTCGATTGCGACTGCAGCGACTTTCTGGCTCCGGGAGACATGCCGGCCCGCATCAACAAGCACCTCTCCGACACGGGGCAGACGCCCACGGACGACAAAGGCCAGATGGTCCGGCTGGTTCTGGAGAGTCTGGCCCTGAAGTACCGTTCGGTGCTCGACGCGATCGAGGATGCAACGGGCCAGGCCATCGACGTGCTGCACGTGGTGGGCGGCGGCATCAAGAACGAGCTGCTCTGCCAGTTCACCGCCGATGCGACCGGCAAGAAGGTTATCACAGGCCCCATCGAGGCTACAGCCAGCGGCAACATCCTGATGCAGGCCAAAGCCGCGGGCCAGATCGAATCCCTGGCTGAAGCCCGCCAGATCGTGCGCAACTCGTTCGAACTGAAGGAATACCAGCCGCAGAATCCGGACCTCTGGAAAAAGCGCTACGAAGAACACATCGGCAAGAAGTGATCGCGCGCTGTGACACGCAGCGATTCGTGTCGACGCTCATGGTCACCCTGCAAGAACAAGGAGCAGATCATTTTGACGGAACAGCTTGAACGGCAGTTGGACAGTTTTGATGCGGTCGAGCGAGAGCGGGCGCTGGTGGAGTTGTGCGGGAAAGTAGAAGCAGGGGAAATCTCGCTGCCGGAGCCGGGGCGATTTGTGAACCTGCATTGCCACACGTTTTTTTCCTATAACAGCTATGGCTATTCCCCGACGAAATTCGCCTGGCTGGCGCGCAAGGCGGGCCTGGCGGTCGTGGGAACGGTGGATTTTGACGTGCTCGACGCCCTCGACGAGTTCCGCCGGGCGTGCAGGCTGCTGGGTCTGAAAGGCTGCTCCGGTTTGGAGACACGGGTGTACGTCCCGGAATTCTCCACGCGGGTGATCAACTCGCCCGGTGAGCCCGGCATCTCCTATCACATGGGCGTCGGATTCCCGGGCTCGGAGGTTCCCGAACCGCAGAGAGAGTTCCTGGCGGGCCTGAAGGAGACCGCCCAGAAGCGAAACCGCGATCTGATGGGCCGGGTCAACGAATACCTCGATCCCGTCCGGCTCGACTACGAGCGCGACGTTCAGACGCTCACCCCCGCCGGCAACGCCACCGAGCGGCACATGTGCGTGGCCTACGCCCGCAAGGCCCGGGAGCTTTTCGGCGACGCCGGGGAACTGGCGCAGTTCTGGTCGGAGAAGCTCGGCACCGACGCCGGGACTCTCGGCCTGCCCGAGGGACGCGATCTGCTCAATACCATTCGAGCCAAAACCATGAAACGCGGTGGAGTCGGCTACGTCCGGCCCGACGAAGGCTCGTTTCCGCAGATGGCCGATACCAACCGCTTCATCCTGGCCGCCGGCGGCATGCCCGTCCACACGTGGCTCGACGGCACCAGCGACGGCGAGCAGGCCATCGAAGAGCTCCTGGATGTGGCCATGAGTACGGGCGCGGTCGCCCTCAACGTCATTCCCGACCGCAACTACACGCCGGGACATCAGGACCAGAAGGTCCGCAACCTCTACCAGGTCGTGGAGATCGCCCAGAAGCGGCATCTCGTCGTGGTCGGGGGGACCGAGATGAACAGCCCGGGCCAGAAGTTCGTGGACGACTTCAACACCGAAGAGCTGGCGCCTCTGCTGCCCGTGTTCCTCAGGGGCGCGCATATCGTATACGCCCATTCGGTGATGCAACGACAGTGCGGCCTCGGATACACCAGCGAATGGGCGGACAAGAACTTCGGGACCGCCGAGCGAAAGAACGCGTTCTTCGAACGAGTCGGCGTCGCGCTTCAGCCGGAGCGGGAAGACAACCTGGCCCAGCTCGGCGACGGCGTCGCGCCTGATGACGTTCTCAAAACAATAGAGTCATGATCGCCGCAGGACGATCTTGCCATCTTCCCTTAGAGGTGTGGACGATACATGAGTAACCGCATTCCGGAAAAACAACGTGCCGTTCAATTGGTCGGACCGGACCAGCTTGTGCTGAACAAGACAAAGGAAGTCTTTCGGCCGGGCCCGCATCAGATCCTCGCGCGCATCGAGGTGGTCGGGCTCTGTTTCTCCGACCTGAAGCTGCTCAAGCAGTTCACGGGCCACGTGCGCAAGAGCGAGGTCGTGGACGGCATTGACCTCGACGTTCTCAAAGAGATACCCAGCTACGTGCCCGGCAAGGCGCCTACTGTGCCGGGACACGAAACCGTGGTGCGCATCGTGGAGGTCGGCCTCGGCGTCACGAAGCACAAGCCCGGCGAGCGCTACCTGGTGCAGACGGACTATCGCTGGCTCCATACCACCAGCTCCAACGCCGCTTTCGGCTACAACTTCGAGGGCGCGCTGCAGGAGTACGTGTTGATGGACGAGCGGGTCATCACCGCCCCTGACGGCGAGTCCATGCTCATCCCGGCCGCCGAAGAGCTGTCGGGCTCGGCGGTGGCGCTGGCCGAACCGTGGGCCTGCGTCGAGGACGCGTACGTCTCGCAAGAGCGAACCACGATCGAGCCGGCCGGCCGTATGCTCGTCGTCAATGACGCGGGCGTCTCGGACGCGGCCCTGGCCAACCTGTTCGCTCGCTGCGGACGCCCCGCGGCGATCTATCCCGAGACCATCGAGATCGACAGACTCAGCGGAAAGGCGATTCCCCAGATCGACGTCGATCACATCGCGAAGCTGCCCGATGAAGGCTTCGACGACATCGTTTATTTCGGCTCGAACGCCGACGCGATCGAGAGTCTGTTTGCGAAGATGACGCCACGCGGGCTGCTGAACGTCGTTCTGGGCGGCGGCAAGCTGGGCCGAGACGTCACGGTCCCGGTCGGGCGGACACACTATGGCGGCATCCGCATCATCGGCACCACGGGCGCCGAGCCGGCCGATTCCATGCAGATCATCCCCCAAACCGGCGAGATTCGCCCCGGAGACAAAATCAACGTGGTTGGGGCAGGCGGTCCCATGGGAATGATGCACGTCATACGCAATCTTTGCCAGGGGGTGGAAGGCGTGAGCGTCTTCGCCGGCGACGTGGACGACAATCGCCTGACGACGCTGTCGAAGGTCGCCGAGCCGGTGGCGCGGCAAAACGGCGTGGCGTATCGCCCCTACAACGCCCGGACCGGGCAAATCGACGAGGCGTTCGATTACAGCGCGATCATGGCGCCGGTGCCGCAGCTCGTGGCCGGGGCGGTCAAACAGGCGGCGCCGAACGGAATCGTCAACATCTTCGCCGGCATTCCCGCCAACGTCACCGGCGAGATTGATCTCGACACCTATATCGAGAAACAACTCTATTTCGTAGCGACGAGCGGTTCGACGCTCGACGACATGAAACGAATGCTGGAGAAAGTCGAGACGGGCCGGCTCGATACGAATCTGAGCGTGGCCGCGGTTTCCGGTTTGGAAGGCGCCGTCGCGGGCATTCGCGCCGTGGAGAACCGGCTCATCGCCGGCAAGATCGTGGTCTATCCGGCCTGCAAAGGACTGGAGCTGGTCCGGCTCGAAGAGCTTCAGGAGAAGCTTCCGGCGGTGGCCGCCTGCCTCAAAGACGGCCTGTGGACCGCCGAGGCCGAACGAAAGCTCATCGAAACCTGTTCTCAGTAAGAACGACACGTGGCAGACAACAGCAAACGGCTCCTCGTTATCATGGAAAGGGGAAGAAGATGAAACGAAGCACCACGCATTCATCATATCGATCTCGTTGTCATTTTGGCCTTCGGCTGCCCATCCTGCTGGCGGCCGTTTCTTTTCTCGTCTGCCCGGGCGCCGCCGATCTGATGGCCGGGGATTGGGACTTCGACGGGTTGAACATGAACCTGGGCACGCTGCCCCGGCTTTCGTACGCCAAGACGCGTTCGATCAGCCCGGAGAACTTCACGGGGGAGAAGGGCAAGGCGGGGATGGCCACCGAAGGAACGGGAGCACGAGCCGCCCGCGAACTGGGTCAGGGTTGGAAGGTCTCGCCCTCGGTGCGGATTCAGCCCGGTCAGACCTTCGTCATGGCCGACATCAAGGCCGCCGGCGCCATTCAACACATCTGGATGACGCCGACGGGTAACAACCGTCTGAACATCTTCCGCATCTACTGGGACGGAGAGGAGCAACCCTCGGTGGAGTGTCCGGCCGGCGATTTCTTCGCCTGTGGCATGGGCCAGTACACCCAGGTGACGTCCCTGGCGGTCTGCGTCAATCCCAAGAGCGGCTTCAACTGCTATTGGATGATGCCGTTCCGCAAGGGCTGCAAGATCACCATGACCAACATGGACGAACGAGCCATGGTCCTGTACTACCAGATCGATTACACGCTGACCCACGTCCCCGAGGACATGGCCTATTTCCACGCCCAGTTTCGCCGGGTCAATCCCTTGCCCTACAAGGACGTTTACACCATCGTCGACGGCATCAAGGGACAGGGCCATTACGTCGGGACGTACATGACCTGGGGCTCGAACAGTCCCGGCTGGTGGGGCGAGGGCGAGATCAAGTTCTTCATGGACGGGGATAAGGAATTCCCCACCGTCTGCGGCACCGGTACGGAGGATTACTTCTGCGGCTCGTACGGCTTCGTCAAACCCCAGGGCAAGGGCTACCAGGAGTTTTGCACCCCGTACGTCGGCATGCCGCAGGTCATCCCGTCGGAGAAACAGCCGCGTTTCGGCCTCTACCGCTGGCACATCATGGACCCCGTCCGCTTCGAGAAGGACCTGAAAGTAACCATGCAGGCGCTGGGCTGGCAGAGCGAGGGACGCTACCTGCCGCTCAAGGACGACCTGTCGTCGGTGGCGTACTGGTATCAGAAGGAGCCGCACGCTCCCTTCCCCGAACTGCCTGGCAAAGACGATTTGTTGATTCGCCCGAAGTGACAGCACGCGAGGCTGCCGCAACGTCTTTAGTGAAAAGGGATACCATGGCTGACACACAGAAGATCGAACAGGCATACGAATTGGCCCGTGAGCGATACGCCGAGTTGGGTGTCGATACGGAAAAGGCGATCGAGCAATTAGCCCGGATCGCCATCTCGCTGCACTGCTGGCAGGGAGACGACGTGGGAGGCTTTGAAGGCGACACGCAGCTCAGTGGCGGCATCATGGCCACCGGCGCTTATCCGGGCAAGGCCCGCACGGCCGACGAGCTGCGGACCGATTTCGAAAAGGCGGTAAGCCTGATTCCGGGTAAGCACCGCATGAACCTCCACGCGATGTATGCCGAGGCCAAGGGCAAAGCCGACCGCAACGAACTCGAGCCCGAGCATTTCGCCGCCTGGGTGCAATGGGCCAAGGCCAACGGCCTGGGAATGGACTTCAACGGGACGTATTTCTCGCACCCGAAGGCCGACAGCGGCTTTACGCTGTCCAGTGCCGACGAGGGCATCCGGAAGTTCTGGGTCGAGCACGGCATCGTCTGTCGGAAGATCGGCGCCTACATGGGCCGGGAGCTCGGCACCGCCTGCGTGACCAACACCTGGATCCCGGACGGTTACAAAGACGTCCCCGCCGACCGCAAGGGGCCGCGCGAGCGACTGCGAAAATCGCTCGACGAAATCCTCGCCCAGCCGATGAATAAAGAACACCTGCTCGACGCGGTCGAGGGCAAGCTCTTCGGTCTCGGTTCGGAGAGCTACGTCGTCGGGTCGCACGAGTTTTATCTGAGCTACGCGCTGGCGAACAAGACGCTGCTCTGCCTGGACACGGGCCATTTTCATCCGACGGAGGTCGTCTCGGACAAGATCTCGGCGGTGATGACGTTCCTCGACGAGATTCTGCTGCACGTCAGCCGGGGCGTGCGCTGGGACAGCGACCACGTATTGATCCTTTCCGACGAGCTCCAGGCGCTGGCCAAGGAGTTGGTCCGCGGCGACTACCTCCCCCGCGTGCACATCGGCCTGGACTTCTTCGACGCCAGCATCAACCGGATCGCCGCCTGGGTCACGGGCACGCGCTGCATGATCAAGGCCCTGCTGATCGCGCTGCTGGAGCCGGTGGAGACGTTGCAGCAGATGGAAGCCGAGGGCGATTTCACCTCGCGACTGGCCCTGCTGGAGGAATTGAAAACGCTGCCTTCAGGCGCGGTTTGGGATTACTATTGCATGAAATCGGAGGTCCCGGTCGGTCCGGCGTGGCTGGCCGAGGTCAAGACCTACGAGAACGACGTGCTGAGCAAACGTGCATAAAACGCTTACGGATTGTGCTCACCAGTAAGGAAAGACCGCATGGAAACAGAACAGCAATCGCAACAGACGCAAAGTGGGGGCGAGTTCGAGCGCGAGCCGGTGCCCAAGAGCGCCCGGCTCGGCTTCAAGAGTTTCATCGGCATGTACGCCGGCGAGCACTGCGCCGGGACCGAGCTGATGATCGGCCCGCTCTTCGTCGCCGCCGGTGTGAGCGCCTTCGATCTGATCATGGGGCTGCTCGTCGGCAACGCCCTGGCGGTTCTGAGCTGGATGGTCCTGTGTGCCCCGATCGCCACGCGGGCCCGGTTGACGCTCTACTATCAGTTGGAGAAGATCTGCGGCCGCAAGCTGGTGACGCTGTACAACCTGACCAACGGCGTAATGTTCTGCTTCCTGGCCGGCGCCATGGTCACCGTCTCAGCGACCGCCATCGGGGTCTGGTTCAAATTCCCGATGCCCGGACTGAACGACCTGTACCCCAACAGTGTCGGCTGGGTCATTGCCGTCACTGTCGTCGGCGGACTGATCGCTCTGATCGCCGCCTACGGGTATCAAACGGTCGCCAAGTTCGCCAACGTGGCCGCGCCGTGGATGGTGCTGGTCTTTCTGGTTTTTGGCTTCGTCGGTCTGCGGCAGTTTATCGTCGCCACCGACACCGAGGTCAACTCGCTCGGCAGTCTGTGGCACCTGGCCAGGACGGACATCTGGAAGGGGGGCGCCCCGCTGGAGGGCCAGGTGAAGTTCACCTTCTGGCACGTGACGTTCTTCGCGTGGTTCTGCAACATGGCGATGCACATCGGCATGAGCGATCTGTCGGTCTTCCGCTTTGCCCGCAAGAGCTGGTACGCCGTCGCCTCCGGGGCGGGCATGTACGTCGGCCACTTTATGGCCTGGATCAGTGCATCGATCCTGTACGCCTATCAACTGCATCTGGACCCGACTGACACGGACGTGCTGCCGGGCCCGCTGGCCTACCGCGCGGCGGGATTAGCAGGGCTGCTGTGCGTCATCATCGCCGGCTGGACGACGGCCAATCCCACGATCTATCGGGCGGGCCTGGCCTTCCAGGCGATCTTCCCGAAGCGCTCGCGTTTCACGGTCACGCTGATCACGGGGGGCGTCGCGACTTTGGCAGGGATGTTCCCGGCGATCGCGATGAAGCTGCTGGGATTCGTGGCTCTTTACGGTCTGCTCTTGATGCCGATGGGGGCCGTGATTTTCGTGGATTTCTGGCTGATTCGCAAGTTCGGCCTGAAAAGCAACTATGCCGAGATCAGCCGCAAGTCGTTCAATTGGGCCGCCGGTCTCGCCTGGCTGGTAACGCTCGGCATCTGCTGGATGCTGGTCCAGAACACGAATCTGCAGATTTACTTTGTATCGCTGCCCGGCTGGTTCATTGCCGCCGTGCTGTACATCGCCTTGAGCGCTTTCTATCAGAAGCAACTGCACGAGCTGCCGGTGACGCGGATGGTCGCGCAGGTCACCAGTTGGATCTCGTTAGGCGTGCTCGTCCTCTTCGGCATCCTGTTCATGACGGGAACGTTGAGCCTGGACGCCGCCAAATGGGTGATGATACTGGCCACGCTGGTATGGTTTGTCTCGGCCAGTTTGTGGATGTGGCGTGACAACGGCGCCGGGCAGGAAGAAGCTTCGTAGCCATGATGAGAGAAACGATACAACCGTCCTCCCGCCCGGAAATCGGGTGGTGTGCGATGGCGTTTTTTCTGCTGCCTCCGCCGACAAAAGCGTTTCGCATGAACTCCTTGCCGACGGCCACAAACACAAGTACACCATCGATATCGGCTCGGCAGCCGGGAGACAAGATCGATCTGTATTCCCTGACCATTCAGTGAACCGCGACGCGATCGAACAGAAAACATTTGCGGATTTCGCCTACGATTGAGAGGACAGACATGAAGGTATCGAGACGAGAGTTTCTCAGGTGGCTGGGACTGGGTGCGGCGACGGCGGCACTGCCGGGCTGTACGACGGCGCCCTTCGGCGCGCACCGGCGCAAGCCGAACATTGTGTTCATCCTCATCGACGATATGGGCTGGAGTGATTTACGCTGTTACGGCAGCCGCTTCCATGAGACGCCCGTCATCGATCGATTGGCGCAACAGGGGATGCGTTTCACCGACGCCTACGCCGCTTGTCCCGTGTGCTCGCCGACGCGGGCCAGCATCCTCTCCGGGCAGTATCCCGCCCGCGTCGGAGTGATCGATTTTATTCCGGGGCACTGGCGCCCGTACGAAAAGCTGCGCGTGCCGAGCAACCGCACCCAGTATCTGCCGCTCGAGATCGTGACCCTGGCCGAGACACTGAAGACACAGGGCTACGTCTCGGCCATGATCGGCAAATGGCACCTCGGGGGCCGGGATCATTCACCCGAAAAGCAGGGTTTCGACTACGTCCGCCAAGGGGGCCCCAACCGCAACGACAAGCGCGTCACGACCTTCACCGACAATGCCATCGAGTTCGTCGAGCAGAACAGGGACAAGCCCTTCTTCCTGTACCTCTCGCATCACAGCGTTCATATCCCGCTCGAGGCCCCGCAGGAGCTGGTGGAAAAGTACGAGAAGAAACTCAAGCCCGCCGGCGGCGTGAACAACCCCACCTATGCGGCGATGGTGGAGCAC
This sequence comes from uncultured Pirellulales bacterium, assembly GCA_964415045.1. Classification (GTDB taxonomy): domain Bacteria; phylum Planctomycetota; class Phycisphaerae; order Sedimentisphaerales; family Anaerobacaceae; genus CAYPZL01. The sequence goes on from CAYPZL010000001.1 coordinate 11,922, forward strand.
CTCGACCGCCACACCGGGCGGCTGCTGGCGAAGATCGACGAGCTGGGTCTCCGGGAGGATACGATCGTCGTGTTCTACTCGGACAACGGCGGCTTGCGTCAGACGTTTACGGGCAAGGGACCGATTGTGACGACCAACGCACCGCTGCGCGACGAGAAAGGGACCGTGTACGAAGGCGGTATTCGCGAGCCCCTGATCGTGCGCTGGCCGGGCGTGGTGAAGTCGGGCAGCACGTGCAGCACTCCCGTAAGCAGCGTAGATTTTTACCCCACGTTCGCGGAGATTGCCGGCGCGGCGTGTCCGGCCGGTCAGGCGCTGGATGGGCGGAGCCTGCTGCCCCTCCTGCGCGGCAAAAAGCGCTTCGGCGATCGCGCGCTGTTCTGGCACTACCCCGTCTACCACCACTCCAGCCCCGCCGGCGCCGTCCGCCAGGGCGACTGGAAGCTGATCGAGTTCTTCGAGGACGGCGCGCTGGAGCTGTACAACCTGCGCGACGACATCGGCGAACGCCACAACCTCGCCGCAAAGATGCCTGAGAAGACCCGCGAGTTGCACCGAAAGCTGGCCGCCTGGCGACAATCGGTCAGCGCGGCGATGCCGACGCCGAATCCTGACTTCGACCCGGCCCGCCGGGCCGAATGGGGACGCCACCCCGACCGGAAATAGCGGTGCTGGACAAACGCCTCGGCTCGGCGATCGACGCATCAGCACGGTCCGCACCCGCCAAAAACAACGTGGACATCGGACCGTCCGTGTGCTACTAATGACAGCGTCAAAAGAAGAAATCGCAATCTCTGTAAGGATCTCTGTCTGATGAACCAAACGCTTGCCGACTTGATACGCATCTCGAACACCACAGGCAAAGACCCCGCTCTCGTGCTGGGCGGGGGGGGCAACACCTCGGTCAAAACCCCCGACGGCAAGTATATGTACATCAAGGCCAGCGGCACGGCCCTGAAAGACATGAGCGCCCGGCAGGGCTGGCGCCGGCTCCGCATCGAAGCGGTGCTCTCGATCCTGAAAGACAAATCGATCTCCAGGCTCGACACCTTCCAGCGGGAAACGGAAGTCGTGAACCGCCTGCTGCTGTCGTGCGAAGACGACGTCACCAGCGGCGCGCGTCCCTCGGTCGAGGCGCATCTGCACGCTCAACTGGATACGCACGTGATCCATCTGCATCCGCTGGCGGTGGCCGCCTACGTCAATGCCAAAAACGGGCGGGCGCAAATCGAGAAGCTCTTCGCCGGCGAGGCCAAGCCGCCGCTCTGGGTTCCCTACACCGATCCGGGCTACATGCTGGCTAAGAAAATCGCCAAGCTGGTGTCCGACTACGAAACGCAGCACGGTTGCCGGCCCAAAATCCTGTTCCTGGAAAAGCACGGGCTGTTCGTCACGGGCAGCAGCGCCAATGCCGCTCTGCGTCTCGTTCGCCACGTCATCAAGCTGTGCGAGAGTTCCCTCAAGCCGTTCAAGACGCCGCGCGCCAAACTGCCCTCCGCCCAGAGCGTCACCTCCGCGAAACTGATGATTCGCAAGGCTCTCTTCGACGCCACGGGACAATATCTCCCCGTCAGTTATTTCCCGACGATGGAGGCGGTGCCTGCGTTCATGGCCCACAAGGACGCGAAGAAGCTGCTGGCCACGCCGGCTCTGAACCCCGACGAGCTGGTCTACGCCAACGGATCGGCGATGTGGGTGGACAAGCTCAACACCGCCGCCGTGACACGGAAGATTCAATCGCTCGCCGACCGGGGACAGAAAGTGCCCGCCGCGTTTATCGTCAAGGGGCTCGGCCTGTTCGTCGCAGCCGACAAGACGCTGGCCGGACTGATCGCCGAGATCACCGAAACGTCGCTGAAGATCCGCATGCACGCCGCCCGCTTCGGCGGCGTTCTGGCCTTGAGCAAGCGCGAACAGAACTTCATCAACAACTGGGAGTCGGAAGCCTTTCGCAAGAAGCTTGTCGGCGGCGCCGGTCGAGGCGAGCTGGAGAATCGCATCGCCGTCGTCACGGGCGCCGGCAGCGGGCTGGGCAAGAGCATCGCCATCGGACTGGCGCGAGCCGGGGCGATGGTCGCGCTGGCCGACATTGACGAGGCGGCCGCCCGCCAAACGGCCGGGCAGATCGACGAGGAGCTGTCCCAGAGCCAGACCATGGTCATCCCCTGCAACGTTACGAGCGAAGGCAGCGTCGGCAAAGCCTTCGAAGCGCTGCTGGCTCACTGGGGCGGCCTGGACATTCTCGTGAACGCCGCCGGCCTGGCGCCGCCTTTCGCGCTGGTGGACATGCCCGTCGATCAATGGCGCGCTGCGCTGGAGGTGAATCTGACGGGCTATTTCCTCATGGCCCGCGAAGCGGCGCGGATCATGATCGCCCAGGACATCGGCGGCAGCATCATCAATCTCAGCTCCAAGTCCGGCCTGGACGCCAGCAAGAACAACACCGCCTACAACGCCACCAAGGCCGGCGAGATCCACATGGCCCGCGGGTGGGCCCTCGAGCTCGGCGCACGCGGCATTCGCGTCAACAGCGTGGCGCCGGGAAATGTGTTCGAGGGTTCAAAAATCTGGAATCCCGAGTATATCAAGGTCTGCGCCAGGAAGTACGGAATCAAGCCGGAAGAGGTCATTCCCTACTACGTGGGCAAGACGGCGCTGCAGCGCGAGATCAAGGGACAGGACGTCGCCGACGCCGTGGTCTTCCTGTGTTCGGACAAGGCTCGCAGGATCACGGGCCAGACGCTCGTCCCCGACGCCGGCCAGGTCATGGTTCGGTAGACCGAAGGCAGCGAAAACGCGGCAAGAAACCAATTGGCGTACAGCAACATCACTCGGCAGTGAAGTCATTGGCGGCACGCCGTCAGGCGGGGGTCTGGGCGGCGGCCTGGTTTACGAGGAAGAGGACGGCCATGCGTACGGCCAGGCCGTTGGTGACCTGCCGGAGGATGACGCTGTTGGCTCCGTCGGCGACTTCGCTTTCGATTTCCAGGCCGCGGTTGATGGGGCCCGGGTGCATGACGAGGATGTCGGGCTTGGCCCGCTTCATGCGCTCGACGGTGAGGCCGAAGTATTTGGAATATTCGCGGATGGAGGGGAAGGGGTTGCCGCCGAGACGCTCGAACTGGATGCGGAGCATGTTGACGACGTCGACTTCCTCGATGACCTTGTCGAGCGAGTAGCTGACCTTGACGGGCAGGCCGTCCACCCGGGCCGGGATCAGCGTGGGCGGCCCGACGAAGGTGACCTCGGCGCCGAGCTTGGTCATGGCCCACATGTCGCTGCGGGCCACGCGCGAATGGGCGATGTCGCCGACGATGGCGATTTTGAGCCCTTCCAGCGTCCCCTTGATCTGGCGGATGGTGTAGACGTCGAGCAGGCCCTGGGTGGGATGCTCGCAATAGCCGTCGCCGGCATTGACGACGCAGGCGGCGATGTTCTTGCTGAGGAACTTCGGCGCTCCGGCGGCACTGTGACGAATGACGACGATATCGATGCCCATGGCCTCGAGGTTACGGGCCGTATCGAGCAGCGTCTCGCCCTTGCTGACGGAACTGTTCTTTTTGGTGAATTCGATGATGTCGGCGCTGAGGCGGTTGGCGGCCAGAGCGAAGCTGTTGCGGGTCCGTGTGCTGTCCTCGAAGAAGAGATTGACGACGACCTTGCCGCGCAGGGGCGGGGCCTTTTTCACCGAGCGCGTACTGATCTGCTCGAAGCCCTGGGCCGTGTCGAGAATGTGCGTGATTTCTTCGGCACTGAGCTCGCGCAAGCCGAGCAGATGCTTTCGCTCCCATTGAAACTGTTGTTTGCTTTTTCGTATAATTGCCATACCCGTACCGTGCCGCTTCCTTGCTTTGTGGGGCGTGTGCCGCTCCACGATGTTGAGAATCCGGTTCATGGCTCTCTACTCAATGACGACCTCGTTTTTGCCGTCGGATTCGATAAGGCGGACCTGAATCGACTGCTCCGGCGTGACATCGGCCTTGTAGCCGGTGTAATCGGCCTGTATGGGCAGTTCGCGTCCGGCCCGTTCCACCAGGACGGCCAGGCGGATGGCCTTGGGCCGGCCCAGATCGATCAGGGCATCCATCGCCGCGCGGGCCGAGCGACCCGTGTATAATACGTCGTCCACCAGGATGATGGTCTTGTCGTCGATGTTGAAGCGGATCTCGGTGGTCCGGACCAGGGGCTGGCCGTTGCCCTGGGGGGAGTTCAGATCGTCCCGGTACAGCGTAATGTCGAGCGTGCCGCAGGGAATGGGCTTGCCTAAATGTTGCGCCAGGTGATCGGCCAGTCTCTGGGCGAGAAGCTCGCCCCGGCTGCGAATGCCGATGATCGCCAAATCATTCTCCGGCGGCGTCCGCGCGGCGATTTCTTCCGTCATATTGCGGAGGATCCGCTCAATCTGTCCGGCGTCCAGGATTACCTTCATAGCCTGCGATTGCATCCACTTGAGTAGCAGCTTGTTCGCTATCGTTGGCGCGAGTATACCGCGGGTCGTCCAGGAAGGCAAGATTTCAGCGGACGGTTTTGTAAATCTGCTTTATCAGTGCTGAGAAGTGTGGTATCTTGCACACCGGCTGCGAAATTTGCTTGAAAAACAGGCGAAATTCTGCTATCATCAGAACAGTCATTTGGAGGACGGATCTTACATCAGGAATGGAGATTGACGTCTGGGGGAACGAATGACGTATCCGCGAGCGGAGTCCCCCTTCGGGTCCAGTGATGATAAAGACGATTGACGAAACAGCCGTTTGGGTCCTGAAGTTATGGGTCGTAGCCCTGGTGGCGGCCCCGGTCGGGAGCACGCGGGCGCAAGACGGCGCGAGCCTTCAGCCCCAGGGGCTCGAACGGGCGGGCATTTATGCCCTGAGGCAGCTCGATCCGGGTTTGACCGGTGCGGGCGTCCGTTTCGGCGTGGTCTGCCGCAGCTTCACCTACAACGAGGAGGAAGAGCCCCAGAACGATTATCGGCCGAACGTCGGGCACAACTGCTTCCAGGCGGCAGACCTGCATTTCCTGGACGCGGGCGCTCTTGATGCCGGTGTCTCGCCGCACTCGACGGCGATCTGCTCGATTCTCTTTGGCAGCGATCCCCGGGGCATCGCCGAGAGCCTGAATCCCTTCGTCTACGAGGGAGCGGTTCCCGATGCGGAGGCGTACATCTACGAGTTTCAGCACTTTGTGACCGAGTATGTGACTGCGGAGAGCCGCCCGGACCTCGATGTGCTGGCCGCCAGCTTCGGCTACCCGTTTGAGACCTGGTGGACGCGGGGCATCGAGTCCTGGGCTGAGCACGAGGGCCTGATTGTCGTGGCCAGCATCGGCAACGGGGCCAACGTGTCCGATCCTCCATTTTACCCCGGCGCCGGCTCCAATGCGATCGGCGTGGGCGTGGTCAGCTCGGTAAATACCGAGGATGCCGCGACGAATCTGGCGCATTTCGCGCTGGCGTATCCGGAGCAATCGAGCCGCGGGCCGACCGACGACGACCGCTGCAAACCCGATCTGATCGCACCGGGCAATTGCCTGGCTGCGGGGACGGCCAATGAGGCGGACTACATTACCTCGGGCAACTGGTCGAGCTTCTCGACGCCCGTTGCCGCCGGGGTGGTGGGGCTGCTGGTTCAGGCCGCCGGGCAGGACCAGCGGCTGGAAAATGCCCTCGTGCCCGACGGCGGCAATTGCGTCATGAAAGCCATCTTGATGAATTCGGCTACCAAGCTGCCGTTCTGGCACAGGGGCAAGCTCAGCGACGAAGACGATTGCGAAGCGCCCCTGGACTACGTCCAGGGCGCCGGTATGGTCAACGCGGTGGGCGCCTATCAGCTTCTCAAGGCCGGGCAGGGCGTCGCGGGCGACGTGGCGCCGGCAGGGTGGGATCTGGCCCGGCTCGATGCGGACCGGTCGGTGCAAAAGGTGTATCGCTTCGTGCTGGACAACTCGGCGGACAAGGTCATCACGGCCACGCTCGCCTGGAACCGGCACTACCGCCGGGCGTATCCGTTCGACCGGATATCGGCCAGGGACAACGATCTGCGCCTCGAAGTATGGGCTGTGGACCCGGAGAATTCAGGCAGAGAGCTTTTGTGGCCCTGGAGTGACAGCAAGACGGACAACGTCGAGCACGTTCACGTCGAGGCCAAGGCCGAGTACGCGATGTACGAAATTGTGGTCTCGTACAGCGATTTTGACGGGCCAGCCGGCGCCGGCGAGCGGTACGCACTGGCCTGGAGTGTGGGGGAGAAGCTTCCCGACGAGAGTTTCTTCTGGCACGACCTGAACGCCGACGGGATCGTGGACGAGCACGACCTGGGCGTCCTGATGAACAACTGGATCGCGGGTCTGAAGTCGCCGGAGGCGTATTTGATCGGCGATGTCAACAAGGACGGTCGCATCGACGTGGACGATATGCAGGCTCTATACGCCGAGCGTAACCGCCGGGCCGACTGGCACATGGGCGGCGCGGCGAATTAGCGGCTCCAGCCGACCTTGGTGCGGGTACGACGTACGGCCGTGCGGGGGAGGAAAGTCGAAAACATGTTTGACGGCGCCAAATTTCTAACTTTTGTCCTTTCACTCGTTATCGTCAGCGTCTCGGCTTTTGCCGGGGAAGATCGCTGGCGATTCATCATGACCTGCGACAGCCGCGGCGATTCCGTCACCGGCGTCAACGAGAGTGTCCTGGGCGAGCTCGTAGACGAGATTCTGCGCCACGATGTTCAGTTCGTGATGTTCGCGGGCGATCTGGTCTACGGGGCCCGGGTCGGCGCGGAGCGATTTGAAGGACAGTTGTGGCACTGGGTGGCGGTGATGGAGCCGGTCTATGAGGCCGGGATCGCCGTCTACGTGTGCCGGGGCAATCACGAGGTGGGCGACATGTGGGACGCCTGGGAAGGCGAACTACCCAATCCGCTGGACAACTATGCCCTGAGATGGCTGAACGTTTTCGGAAATGAGGCGCATCCCAATTTGCGGCTTCCGGGCAACGGGCCCGCCGGCGAAGAGTACATGACGTACTCCGTGACTCACAAGAACGCCCTTATCGTGGCTCTGGACCAATACGCAGGGACGCGTCATCAGCTTGCCCACCGCCTCAATCAGACGTGGCTGGACGGCCAACTGAGGCAAAACACTGAGCCGCATGTTTTTGTCTTTGGCCATGAGCCGGCCTTTCGAACGCTGCACTTCGATTGCCTCGACTGGTATCCGGCCCGGCGCGACGCATTTTGGGGCAGCCTCCAAGCGGCCGGCGCGCGAACGTATTTCTGCGGCCACGATCATTTCTACGACCATGCCCGCATCGACGACGGGGATGGGGACCTCGACAATGACGTTCACCAGTTCATCGTCGGCACTGCGGGGGCCTATCCTTATTGGTGGGTGCCGCCGTACGACGGGAACAACGGAGATTTCACGGTCGAGCAAGTGCATCACGCTGAGCGCTTCGGCTACGTATTGGTGGAAATCGAGGATGTGGACGTTACGGTTACCTGGATGCAGCGGCAGGACAACGACCTTGAAGTGCCCGGTGTGTACGAGGCCGGCGAGGTGTGGAGCTACGCCGTCTCGCCCGCTCTTACGGTGACGCACCCGAACGGGGGCGAGCGTTTCGTGGCCGGGTGTCCCCTCTCGATTGAGTGGAAGACGGTCGGGACGGACGATATCGAACGTGTGCTGATCGACTACTCGCTCGACGGCGGCGCGAGTTGGCTGCCGGCGGGCGAAGCGGCCAACACGGGCGTTCATGCCTGGCTTGCCCCCGCAGCGAGTTCGAGCGATTGCCTGGTGCGGATCCGTGCGATTGGATCGGCGATGCTGAGCGATGTCAGCGACGCGGCGTTCACCATCGATACGTGTCGGACCAGACTCGCCGCCGATCTCAACGGCGATTGCGTCGTGGATTTTGCCGATCTGGCGGTGCTGGCGGCTGGATGGCTTGCCCGCGGCGCGGCGGAGTAACGCTTCATCCGGGTGTCGCACCGCAGCATTTCGCGTCAAAAACGTTCCACGACACCTCCCAGCCCATCGGGATGGGGCACAAAAACTCCTTTTCACCCCCGTCCGTTTCTGGTACAAGGGCAGGCGACTACACGGATGTAATACGGATTATGATTACTCTGTGCGCCGTTTGTCATCCTGAACGAAGCGCAGCGTAGTGAAGTTCACGGAGGCACAGGTCTATTATGGCGAATCAGCTTCTGATCAAAAACGGGCGGGTCGTCGATCCGGCCAATCGACTCGACAAGAAATGCGACGTCCTGATCGCCGACGGCAAGATCGCCGAGCTCGGCAGCTTCAACGGGGCGGCCGAGCAGTCGTCTGACCGCGTCATCGACGCGGCCGGCAAGCTCGTGACCCCGGGTCTCATCGACATCCACGTTCACTTTCGCGAGCCGGGGGACGAGGAGGAGGAGACGATCGCCAGCGGCTCGACGGCCGCCGTGGCCGCCGGATTTACCTCCGTTGTCTGCATGCCCAACACCAAGCCCGCGATTGAAAGCGAAACCGACGTGGAGTACGTGCATCGCAAAGGCCGCCAGACGCGCAAGACCCACGTCTACTGCATGGGAGCCATTACGAAGAAACGGGAGGGCGTGGAGCTGGCCGAGATGGGCATGATGGCCGAGGCCGGCGCACGCGGGTTTACCGACGACGGTCACGGCGTCCAGGACCCGGCCGTTATGCTGCGGGCCCTCAAGTATGCCAAGATGTTCGACGTGGTCGTCGCCCAGCATTGCCAGGACGACGGCTACGCCGGCGGCGGGGTCATGAACGCCGGCTACTACGCGACGATCCTGGGACTGCCCGGCATCGACCCGCTGGCCGAAGAGGCCATGCTGTGGCGCGACATCCAGTTGATTCGCAAGACCGAGGTCCGCTACCACGCCCAGCACATCTCGACGGCCGGCTCGGTGGAGCTGATCCGCCAGGCCAGGAAGGACTCGCTGCCGATCACCTGCGAAGTGACGCCGCACCACCTGCTGTTGAACGAGGAATGCTGCGCCGATTACGACACCAATTATAAGGTCAATCCGCCCCTGCGCCGGCAGAAGGACGTCGAGGCCCTGAAGGCGGCCTTCGCCGAGGGGCTCATCGACGCGCTGGCCACGGATCACGCGCCGCACCTGCAGAGCGAGAAAGAGCTGGAATTCCTCAGCGCTCCGTTCGGGATTGCGAGTCTGGAGTGTGCGCTGGCGTTGTACGTGAAGGCTTTGATCGAGCCCAAGATCCTGGACTGGCCCGGGTTGATTCGCCTGATGACGGCCAATCCCGCCGGCATCATCGGGATCGACAAGGGGACGCTGGGCCGGGGAAAGCAGGGCGACGTCACGATTATCGATCCCGAAGCCGAATGGGAAATCGACGTTAATCGTTTCCTCTCCAAGAGCCGCAACTGTCCCTACCACGGCTGGAAGGTCAAAGGCAAGGTGGAGAAAACCATCGTCGGTGGCGAAGTCCGCTTCGAAGCATGACGGCTGTCCCGATCAGCGCGAGCGGCAGGGCGGTCAGGTCATCTGTTCGATCGTACGCAACAGAGACCAATGGAGCAGTCCACCGTACAGGAGCACCCCTTTTCATCGGAACGTCGAACGTGAGGGCATTGTATTATGACTGCGCCGAAGAACGAGCTGGTAGCCTATCGTTTGCAGCGCGCTCGGGAATCGGTGCAGGATGGCCAAAGACAAGGTGCGGATCTATTACGACTTGTTCGAGCGAAGTCGGGAGGGAGATTACGTGGACTTTGTGCGTTATGAGGAATCGCAGGTTCGTGCCTGGCTGCCCGAGGCTGAGGCGTTCGTCGAGTACGTTGCGGGTTTTCTTGCGGTCGAGGACGAGTGACCCGCTCAGCCGCTTTTTCGGGCGGATTGTCTGATTTTTCGTGTGCGGTGCGGCGTCTGTATTTGGGAGGTGGGTCGAAAACGCGGATCGTTGGTTGCCGCGACGTAAGATATTGCGCGGCGACAAGAAGACGGGAATGCGGAGTTTGGAGGTTTTGCCATGAGACGGTTGAAAAGGGATGCAATTGTCGTGGGGCTGGTCTGGCTGGTTGGGGCCGGTGCGATTGGTATGCCTGCATTCGGGCGGGAGGTGCCGCTGGCGATTCATCCGGCCGCGATGGGGACAGAGAGCGATGCTCTTTCCCTGCTGCCCAAGCCGGACGCGTTGATCGACGGCGATGCAGTTCCTTTGTACGAGAAGGCCGCCAAAGCGATGCCCCAGCAGTCCCGGGACAAGCAGATCAGGCAGTGGCTGGACCTGCCGGTGGCGCAATTGCCGATGCAGCAGGCCGAGGCAGTTATCCAGGAGCACATGGACAGCCTCCGGGCCGTGGTGAAGGCCACGCGATGCAAGCAGTGCAATTGGCCGCAGTGGAAGCCCGGGGAAACGCAGATAGATCTGACCGGGTATCGCAAGCTCGCCTTCGTCGTGCGGTTGTGGGCGCGGCTGGAGATCGCGCGCGGCGGCCACGAGGGCGCGATGCTCGCCCTGCAGACGGGGTTCGGGATGGCGCGGCATCTTACCCAGGCCCCCACCCTCGTACAGGTTTTGGTCGGGATCGCCATTGCGGAAGTGATCCGCTCGGAGGCCGACCAATTCGTTCAGGGGGCAGATGCGCCGAATTTGTACTGGGCCGTGGCTCATTTGCCCACGCCGTTTGGGGGCGTCGAGAATGCGATTGCAGCGGAGAAGAAAGCGGCTGCCGCGGAGGTGGGCGAGGCGCTTTTTAAGCAGTTTGAGAGCCAGAACGCCGGTGCGTACGACAGGGTCCGGCAGATTGCGAGACGGATGGACAGTCACCTCGGTGTCCTGCAATGCGCCGAGGCGGTTCGCTCGTACGCGGCCGCGCATGGGGGGCAGTTGCCAGAGAACCTCAGCGACATCACCGGAGTTTCATTGCCTGCCGATGCGATGAGCGGCAAGCCGTACGTCTACCGCAAAACGGGGGCGACGGCCGCCGTGCTCGAATCGGCGGCGCCCGACGGTGAGGAAAAGGCCCAGATTCGCTATTTCATCAGCGTCAGGAAATAATCCGTCGGGCCTGGACTGAATGAAGCATCCGGTTGCGGTGTTGCCACTTGCCTGCGAGAAGGCTAAGATGGTTGCAACCTGGTACCCGTTGAAACGGTTGCGGTGCGGCTCGTAGCTTGCGCCGATGTGGCGGGGCGGGTGGTTTCCTGGTTGATTTTCGGTGGATTGCGATGCCGGTGATACTTGACGGTACGAATCTCTTGTGGGCATTGCGTGATGCCTTCGAAGAGCGTGAGATAACGACGGAGATCCAGTTGTGCCGGATCCTCGGGCGATACTTCGAGCAGGCGGGCGAAGACGGGGAGATCGTTTTTGACGGGGCCGGGCCGCCCGATCAGAGCGTTTTCGATCATGTGGGCCGTCTTCAGGTTGTTTTTTCCGGCTTTCAGAGCGACGCCGATACCGTAATCGAGGAGAAAATCAAGGCCAGCACGGCCCCGCGCCGCCTGACGGTGGTCAGCAGCGACCGCCGGCTGCGCAAAGCGGCCGCGGCCCGAAAGGCCACCGCCCTCAAGTCCGAACTGTTCTGGGAGCAGATGAACAGGGAATTGCAGCGACCACCGCAACGGGAGAAGGAGCCCCAGGAGAAGAAGGAAGGGCTGACCGAAAGCGAAACCGAGCAGTGGATGGATCTGTTCGGCCTGGACGAGTAGGCCGCGCGCCATCTGGGGGGCTGCGAGGGCGGTTTTCCACGGCCGCCGGTTCCGGCCGAGATTGCATGGCGTTTGCCGGTCGAGTGGATCGTTGGGGGCGGGAAAATTGTATTGCTGGACGCGGAGAAAACGTGTATAAACAGCGTTTCCTGGTGCGCGTACGTTCGTGCGGCGGCGAGGGTAATTCGCCGGGTCGTGCGAGCTTGTGTCCGGGACGGAGTTCAAAAGCTGCCTGCGAAGGAGAGGTTTTTTGAGCTAAATTGTTTTCTGGTCCTCTGTTACGGAAAGTGGAGTTTCTATGAAGCGTAGAATGGTGACGATTGACGGGAACACGGCGGCCGCGCACGTGGCCCATGCGACGAACGAAGTCATAGCGATTTATCCGATTACGCCGAGCTCGCCCATGGGTGAGATGGCGGACGCCAAGACAGCCAAGGGCGAGCCGAACATCTGGGGCAACCTTCCTTCGGTCACCGAGATGCAGTCGGAAGCCGGTGCGGCCGGGGCGGTCCACGGGGCGCTGGCGGCCGGAGCCTTGACTACGACTTTCACCGCCTCTCAGGGCCTGCTCCTGATGATTCCGAATATGTACAAGATCGCCGGTGAGCTGCTGCCTACCGTCTTTCATATCTCCGCTCGCTCGCTGGCCTGCCAGGCCTTGTCCATATTCGGCGATCATTCGGACGTGACGACCTGCCGGGAGACGGGTTTTGCCATGCTCTGCTCGTGCAACATCCAGGAAGTGATGGATTTCGCCCTGATCGCACAGCAGTCCACGCTGGCCTCGCGCGTGCCGTTTCTGCACTTCTTCGACGGGTTCCGGACGAGCCACGAAGTGCAGAAGGTTGAGGAGCTGACCTACGACGACATGCGGGCGATGATCGACGACGAACTGGTGGCCGCGCACAAGGCGCGGGCCCTGTCCCCGGATCATCCGCTCGTGGGCGGGACGGCCCAGAACCCGGACGTCTACTTCCAGGGTCGTGAGACGGTCAACAAGTTCTATCTGGCCACGCCCGGGATCGTGGAAGAGGCGATGAACCGGTTCGCGAAGATCGTGGGCCGGCAGTACAAGCTCTTCGACTACGTAGGCGCCCCCGATGCGGAGAAGGTGATTGTCATCATGGGCACCGGCGCCGACACGGCAGACGAGACCGCCGAGCACCTCGTCTCGCAGGGCGAGAAGGTGGGCGTCGTGAAGGTTCGCCTGTATCGGCCGTTCAGCACGAAGCACCTGATGGCCGCATTGCCGAAGACGGTGAAAAAGATCGCCGTTCTGGACCGGACCAAGGAGCCCGGCGCTTTAGGCGAGCCGCTGTATCTGGACATTCGCACGGCGGTCGGGGAAGCCATGGCCGACGGGATCGCACCGTTCGATCAGTACCCCGTGATCGTGGGCGGCCGCTACGGCCTGGGCTCGAAGGAGTTTACGCCGGCCATGGTCAAGGCCGTGTATGACAACCTCGATGCCGCCAAGCCCAAGCGGAGCTTCACCGTCGGGATCATCGACGACGTCACCAACACGAGTCTCGAGACGGATCCCTCGTTTGAAATCCCCAGCGAAGGGCTCTATGCCGCTATGTTCTACGGGCTTGGGTCCGACGGTACAGTCGGGGCCAACAAGAACTCGATCAAAATCATCGGCGAACAGACCGACAATTACGCCCAGGGGTACTTCGAGTACGATTCCAAGAAGGCCGGAGCGGTGACGATTTCGCACCTGCGTTTCGGCAATAAGCCGATCCGTCGGCCTTACTTGGTCAGTAAGGCCGATTTCGTTGCATGTCACAACCCCAGCTTCCTGGAGAAGTACGACATGCTGACGCCGCTGCGCGAAGGCGGCACGTTCCTGCTGACGACCAGTCACGGCGCCGACGAGGTGTGGGACACGCTGCCGCAGGAAATGCAGCGGCAGATCATCGACAAGAAGGTGAAGTTCTACGTCATCGACGCGATCTCGCTGGCCCAGGAACTCGGGCTTGGCGCTCGTATCAACGTGATCATGCAGACCGCGTTCTTCAAGATCAGCGGTGTCATCCCTCAGGATACGGCGATCAAGGCCATCAAGGAGGCGATCCAGAAGACCTACGGCAAGAAGGGCGAGAAGGTTGTCAACATGAACTTCGCAGCCGTGGACAAGGCGCTGGATGCCGTCTACGAGGTGACGGTGCCGGAGAAGGTGACCAGTCCGTGGAAGCGGCCGCCGTTCGTGCCCGAGACCGCTCCGGCGTTCGTCAAGGAAGTGACGGCGACGATGATGGCCCGCCGCGGCGACGATCTGCCGGTGAGCAAGATGCCGGTCGACGGCAAATTCCCCACCGGGACGACGAAATACGAGAAACGCAATATCGCCGTCAACATTCCCGTGTGGGAGCCGGATCTGTGCGTCCAGTGCGGCACGTGCTCGGCCGTGTGTCCGCACGCCAGCATTCGCATCAAGGCGTACGATCCGAAGAATCTCAAAGGCGCCCCCGAGACTTTCAAATCCGCCGATGCCAAGGGCAAGGACTTCGCGGGCATGAAGTTCACGGTCCAGGTGGCTCCGGAAGATTGCACCGGTTGCGGCGCGTGCGTGCTGGCCTGCCCGGCGCAAGAGCGTGACGAGAACAGGCAACCCACGGGCAAGAAGGCCATCAACATGGCGTTGCAGGAGCCCATCCGCGACACGGAGCGGGCCAACTACGATCACTTCCTCGCGATCCCCAACACGGATCGGTCGCTGTTCAAAGCCAACACGGTCAAGGGCAGCCAGTTGATTGAGCCTCTGTTCGAGTATTCCGGCGCTTGTGCCGGTTGCGGCGAGACGGCCTACGTCAAGCTGCTGACCCAGTTGTTCGGGGACCGGGCCCTGATCGGCAACGCCACCGGCTGCTCGTCGATCTACGGCGGCAACCTGCCGACCACGCCTTATACCACGCGCGAGGACGGTCGCGGGCCGACCTGGAGCAACAGCCTCTTCGAGGACAACGCCGAATTCGCCATGGGCATGCGGCTCACCGTCGATCAGTTCCGCCTGACGGCCCTGGGCCTGCTGGATAAGGTGGCGCAAAAGGGTTGCGTCGATAAGGAGCTGGCCGCCGAGATCCGAGCGACAACGCTGGCGGACGATCCCGAACAGGGTACGATTGAAGAACAGCGCGGCCGGGTCGAGCAGCTCAAGGCCCAGTGCGGCAAGAGCGATTGTGCCGAGTGCAAGCAGTTGCTCACGGTTGCCGATTATCTGGTTCGCAAGAGTGTCTGGGCCCTCGGCGGCGACGGCTGGGCCTACGACATCGGCTACGGTGGGTTGGACCACGTGCTGGCCAGTGGCAAGAACATCAACATTCTCGTGCTGGATACGGAGGTCTATTCCAACACGGGCGGACAGATGTCCAAGGCGACGCCGCGTGCGGCCGTGGCCAAGTTCGCCGCCGGCGGCAAGCTCGCTCCGAAGAAAGACCTGGGCCTGTTGGCGATGACCTACGGGAACATCTACGTGGCCAAGGTGGCGATGGGGGCCAACCCGGGCCAGGTGGTCAAGGCGTTTGCCGAGGCCGAGGCGTATCCGGGCCCGTCGCTGATCCTGGCGTACGCTCATTGCATTGCCCACGGGATCAACATGACCAAGGGCTACGACGAGCAGAAGAAAGCCGTGGCGTGCGGGCACTGGCCGCTGTACCGGTTCGACCCGCGTCTGAAAGACGAAGGCAAGAATCCGCTGCAGCTCGACTCCAAGGCGCCGACGATGGCGTTCGAGGAGTACGCCTACGGCGAGAATCGCTACCGGTCGCTGAAGCAGTCGAAGCCCGATGCGGCGGCCGAGTTGATGAAGCTGGCCAATCGTGACGCAGCCCAGAGATACCGGCTGATGCAGCAATTGGCCAACCTCAAATGTGACGAGGGCGACGACGAGTCGAGTCCCGAATTTCAGGAACAAGCGGTAGGAAAATGACATGTGCACGAGGGTGAGCAGACGAGCGCTTTGCATCGTATGGGCAGGTTTGGTGTTGACCGGGTGCCGCTGGTACGGGGCGCCGAAGGCCGAGCCGGAGGCGGATTTGCTGGCCGTCGGTCCCGACCAGGAGGCGTTGTCGATCCCGCCGGACTACGTATCGGCGGCGATCGACGCCACCGGCGGTCTGTCCACCTGGATACAGACCAAAGAGCAGCGATTTTCTGCGGTTGTCGCCATCTATGCCGATGACGGCAGCTTCTATCTGACCGAGCACGACGTCGCCGTGTATCCGTGGTCGAACGCCATCACGATTTCGTCCCACGAGCCGCGCGCGAAGTTCACCTGGCAGCTTGTCGATGGACAGTACGACGTGAAGCAGGGCGACAGACGTCTGGATGTGTCGCCTCGGGCGCAAGCGGGTCGCGACTATGCCGGGGCCTTGCTCCAGATCGTCACCACGCCGGCGCGCCTGCTCGCTCCGGGCATCGTCCTGTCCCCTCGACCGGCGCCCGTCAGAATCCAGGGCCAGTGGTATCAGCCGATTGAAGCGAAGTTCCCCACGCAGAAGGTCGTGGTGACGAAAAAGGGCGAAGAGCAAATCGTTGCCCTCGATCCCTATTGGACCCAGGGCGTGTACTATCAGAACCAGAAGAGCCGGTTGGTGGACCTGGTCTGGCTGGGGAACCCCGCGGCGCAGAGGTTCCTCCTGGTTCGCGGGTACGATTATGTCCCGGTGCAGGAGGACGGCGTCCTGGCGCCCACGAAGATCGAATTGTTCCGGACCGATTCGCAGGAGACCTTCGGCGTCCGCCTCTTCCAGGTGGACGTGAAGCCGTAGAAACGGTCACCCGAAAAGGTCGCCCTGCCGGTAGGACGGGCGCGGTTTGTCATCCCTTTGCGCACACTCAGGGCAGGCTGTGAACGAAGCGCAGCGTCGTGAAGGATCCGGGCTGAGCGCGGGAGAAACTTCTCACTCCGAGGCGAGATCCTTCACCTGCGGTTCAGGATGACAGAGTCTCGTTGCCCCGGAATTCCACCCCATCCGTAGTGCGCGGTCGCTCTGATCCTCCTACGCTGCCCTTCGCGTTTCATTTCGACTCCCTGCCAGAGACCGATTGCATCCGGGGAATCGGTGGACTATCATGGGTGGGTGCCCGTATGGCTACACTGCTGTGTGGGCTGCGCTTCGACAAGAACGTTCTGTGTCACGTAGGTAACCGGGATGTCCAGGCGAGCAACCATTTGGATTGTTTTCGTTGGTGTTCTGATTGTCGCTCTGGCGGTTTTCTTTGCCGTTCGGGGCGGATTCGGGCCCGGCGCCCCGCCTGTGCGGTACGAGCCTGCCGAGCCACCTCCGGCAACGGTCATCGCCGCCGGTGGGTCGGACTGGCCGATGTTCGGGGGAGGCCAGGGACTTCTCGGACGAGCGCCGGGCGCGCTGTCGGACTCCCTGACGCTGTTGTGGAGGTTCAAGACCGGCGCGGAGGTCAAATCCTGCCCCGTTGTCTGCAACGGACGCGTCTTCGTGGGTTCGTCCGACGCCAGCGTCTACGCTCTCGATCTGCGCAGCGGCGCAAAACTCTGGAGCTATGCGACCGGTGACGCCGTCGAAGCAGCGCCCTGCGTAACGGGCGGTTCCGTCTTTGTCGGTTCGGCCGACGGCGTGCTGTACGCTCTTGAAGTTGAGACGGGCGCGCTGCGCTGGAAGTATGAGACCGAGGCGGAGATTCTCGGTGCGGCCAACTGGACTCTCACGGCGGACGGGCAAGAGATCCGCGTTCTGGTCGGCAGCTATGACAACCGGGTGCATTGCGTCGATGCCAACAGCGGCCAGGCCGTCTGGGTGTACGAGACGGACAATTACGTGAACGGATCGCCGGCGGCCGATAACGGAAAGTGCGTGTTTGGCGGCTGCGATGCGTTCATCCACGTCCTGTCGCTGGCCGACGGGTCGGAAGCGGCCCGGATCGACAGCGGTTCCTACATCGCGGCCTCGGCGGCGTTTGTCGACGGGCAGGTGTACGTGGGCAACTATGACGGCGTCTTCATCCGGGTCGACGTGGACCCGAACGAGATCGTCTGGGAGTATGACCAGGGCGAGGCGCCGTTCTTTTCCTCTCCCGCCGTCGGGGAGGACGTGGTCGTCTTCGGCGGCCGCGATGAGCGCGTGCATTGCGTGCGGCGGGACGACGGCAGCCAGGTCTGGACGTTCAAGACTCTGGGCGAAGTGAACAGTTCGCCGGCGATTTGCGGTGACAAGGTCGTGGTCGGCTCCGACGACGGGCGGCTGTACATGCTGCGGCTCGGCGACGGGAAGCGCCTGTGGTCGTACGAGATGGGCCAGCCCATAACGTCCTCTCCGGCCGTCGCTCACGGGCTGGTGGTCGTCGGTTGCGATGACGGGTACGTTTATGCGTTTGGCCCCAGGACCGGTGACAGGAGTGACGCTCGATGAGGATCGTGCAGATTACGCCCGGCTCGGGTGACAGCTTCTACTGCGAGAACTGCCTGCGGGATGCGGCCCTGGTCAAGGCCATGCGCCGGCTGGAGCACGATATCCTCATGGTGCCTCTCTATCTACCCCTGCAGAGCGACAAGGCCGAGCCGCTGAGCAATGCCCCCATCTTCTTCGGCGGCGTCAACGTGTATCTCCAGCAGAAGTTTGCCCTGTTTCGCAGGACGCCGCGCTGGATCGACAAACTGTTCGATTCGCGGCGGCTGCTGGAATGGGCCGGACGAAAGGCCGGCATGACCAGCGCTCGCGATCTCGGCGAAACCACAGTCTCGATGCTGGAGGGCGAGGACGGCCGGCAGGTCAAGGAACTGGACCGGCTCGTGGACTGGCTCCAAGCCGAAGAGCAGAAGCCCGACGTCGTGTGCCTCTCCAACATTCTCCTCGGGGGGCTCGCCCGTCGTATCAAGGATCGGCTCGGCGTTCCCGTTCTCTGCCTGCTGCAGGATGAGGACGGCTTTCTCGACGGCTTGACCTCTCCGTATGCCGAGCAAGCCTGGGAGATCGTTCGCCGGCGGGCCCGTGACGTCGATGGGTTCCTGGCGGTGACCGACTATTTCGGCCGGACCATGCAGGAGCGGCTCTCGGTCGAGCCAGCGCGAATGCACGTCGTTCACATGGGCATCGAGTTGAACGATTACACGCCCCCGGACACCAGGCCGGCCGAGCCGACCATCGGGTATCTCTCGCGCATGTGTCCCCAGCACGGTCTGGACACGCTGATCGAGGCCTTTATTTTGCTGAAGAAAGAGCCCGCCCTGGCGTCCGCCAGGCTGCGCATCTCCGGCGGCCGGTATGCCAGCGACGAGCCGTTCATCGAGCAGATGCGGCAGAGGCTCCGCGCCGCCGGTGTGCTCGACGACGTCGAGTTCCTGGATACGTTCGACCGCGACGCGAAGCTGGCTTTTCTGCGAAGTCTGACGGTGTTGTCCGTGCCGGAGCCCAAGCCCGTGGCGTATGGTCTCTACGTGCTGGAGGCCCTGGCGACGGGTGTTCCCGTCGTCGAGCCGGCGATCGGGTCGTTTCCGGAGACGATTGAGATGGCCGGCGGCGGCGTACTGTACGAACCCAACACGGCCGAAAAGCTGGCCGAATCGTTAGCGGCGCTGCTGTCGGACCCCGAAGCTGTTGGCCGATTAGGCGCTGAGGGCCGGGCGGGTGTGTGCAAGGCGTTTGATATCGAGCGGACGGCTCGCGACATGGTGGACGTGTGCGAGCGGATGGCCCGAAAGGGGAATGAGTGAAACGATGATCGAGCTTGTGGACGTGACGAAGGTGTACGGCGCGCCGGGCGAGGCCGGCGGCGTCAGCGTGCTCAAAGGAATCTCCCTGCGCATCGAGAAGGGCCGTTCGATTGTGATCGTGGGCCCCTCGGGCTGCGGCAAGAGCACTTTGCTCAACATCATCGGCGGGCTGGACCATGCGACCGCCGGCCAGGTGTTGTTCGACGGGCGGAACCTCGCCGAGTTGCCTGATGACGAACTGGCGCGGATACGCAACCGCGAGATCGGGTTCGTGTTTCAGTTGCATCATCTGCTGCCCCAGTGCACGGTGCTGGAGAACGTGCTGGTGCCCACGCTGGCCGGGTCGGACGGGGCGTCGGCGTCCGAGATGCGCGGACGCGCGGAGATGCTGCTGGAGCGGGTGGGGTTGAAAGACCGCGTGTCGCACCGGCCGGGCGAGCTTTCCGGGGGGCAGCGCCAGCGGGTGGCGGTGGCGCGGGCGCTGATCAACGAGCCCAAGCTTCTTCTCGCCGACGAGCCGACCGGGTCGCTGGATGAGGAAACCGCGCAGAGCATTGCGGATCTTTTGGTGGAGTTGAATCGGGACGTACGCGTGACGTTGATCGTCGTGACCCACTCGCAGAAGCTGGCCGAACGCATCGGTGACGTGATGGAACTGCACGGCGGCCGATTGAGTGATAGAGGCGGCGCATGAGCATCTGGCGGCTTATTGCCGAGAGCCTTTGGTTCTACCGGCGTACCAATGTGGCGGTGCTCCTGGCCGTGGTGGTAGCTACCGGTGTGCTGACCGGGGCGCTGGTGGTCGGAGACTCCGTGTCGTACACGCTCGCCAGGACGCTGGAAGCCCGCCTGGGTGAGGCGGAATTTGCCCTGGTGCCCCAGGGACGGTATTTCCGAGCGGGGCTGGCCGACGATCTGGCCGAGCAGCTCGGCAGCAGGGTTGCCCCGGTCTTGCAGGTGCCCGGCATCATCACCAACGACGACGACACGCGACGCGTCAACCGGGTGACGGTGCTCGGCGTGGACGAGAGGTTCTATGCCGTCGGGCCGGGCGCGAATCCATTTGGCGAGCGGACGGCTGAGGGAGTGGTTTTGAGCGAGTCCGTCGCCGACCGGCTTGGCGTCACGGCGGGAGGGGAGATCGTTCTGCGAATCGAGAAGCCTGGACTGATGCCGCGCGATGTGCCGCTGGTGTCGGACAAGGATCGCACCGTTGCGTTCCGGTTGCGCGTGCAGGCGGTCGCGGGGACGTCCGACTTTGGGCGGTTCGATCTGCGCGCGAATCAGACGGCGCCGCTCAACGTCTTCGTGCCCTTGGCGTGGTTGGGACAGCAGATCGAGCAGGAAGGCCGGGCCAATCTGCTGCTGGCGGCGCATCTGAAGCCGGGTATTACGACCGACGAGGTCAACGCCGCCGTGCAGGAGTGCTGGCAGTTGGCCGATGCGGGACTCGAGCTTCGACGTCTGGCGGAGCCGAACGTCGTGGAGTTACGCAGCCGGAGGATATTCATTGAGGAGTCGTTTGGCAGGGAGGCCGCGAGGGCCACTGACGACGCCGAGAGCATTCTGACGTACTTCGTCAATGAAATCCGTCGAGGAGAGAAAGCGACGCCGTATTCGATGGTGGCCGCCGTCGGCGGTGACGCGGGACTCGGCAGCCTGATCCCGCGCGACATGGGCAGCGACGAGGTCATCATCAACCGGTGGTTGGCAGAGGACCTCGGTGCGGCGGTCGGCGATTTTGTCGAGATGACCTATTACCTTGTGGGGCCAAAACGCAAGCTCCACGAGGTGCGCAGCCGGTTCAAGGTGATCGACGTCGTCGAGCTCGCAGGCCGGGCGAAAGACCCCAATCTCATGCCGGATTTCCCCGGTCTGGCCGATGCGGAGAACTGCCGCGACTGGGAGCCGGGCGTTCCCATCGATTTGGACAGAATCCGACCGAAGGATGAGCAGTACTGGGACACCTATCGCGGTACGCCAAAGGCCTTTATCACGCTGACAGCCGGGCAGACCCGCTGGCGCAATCGCTACGGAAATCTGACGGCCGTGCGGTATCCGTATCGCGAGGGGCTCGCGGAGCAAATCGAGGCGCATCTGCGTGGCGCGGTCGATCCGGCCCAGGCCGGTCTCTTCTTCCAGCCGGTCCGGCAGCGGGGCGCCAAGGCCGGTCGCGAGGGTACGGATTTCGGACAGCTTTTTCTCGGCCTGAGCATGTTCCTGATCGCCGCGGCCGTCATTCTCACCGGGCTTCTCTTCGTGTTCGGTGTGGAGAGCCGCGCCGACCAGGTAGGCATGCTGCTGGCTGTAGGCTGGCCTGCGAAGCGTGTCAAGCGTCTGCTCCTGGCCGAGGGTGGTGTCGTGGCGTTGCTCGGGACGCTCGTCGGCATCTGGGCCGGAGTGGTCTATACACGACTGATGATCTACGGCCTTTCCACGCTGTGGAGCGGCGCGGTCACCGGGACGGCGATTCGGTTTCATGCGGAATCCGCGACATTAGCGACCGGCGGTCTGGGCGGCTTGGCGGCGGCGCTGTTCGCCGTCTGGGTGACGCTGCGAAAGCAAGTCTCGCGACCCGCCTGCCAGTTGATGGCCGGCAATCTCGAACCGCGTCCCGACAGGCGGGGCTCCCGGTTGCGAGGCAAGCTGGGTCTGGTCGTGGCGGTTGTCGCCTTTGCAGGCGTCATCCTGTTTTTGGTCCTCATGGCCGGTGGTGACAGCCAGGCGGTCGCCGGCGCGTTCTTCGGAGCCGGGGCGCTGCTCTTGCTTGGGGTGTTGGGTCTGGGCCACGCGGTGCTTCGTACGCTGGCAGCGGGTTGGGACAGACCCATGCTCTCCCTGCGGGGTCTGGGCTTTCGCAGCTCGGCCCGCCGGACCGGACGAAGTCTGGCCATCGTCGGTTTGCTTGCCTGCGGCGTGTTCATGGTGGTTGCGGTGGGAGCCAACCGCAGAAATGCGCTCAAAGCGCCGCAGAGCAGAAGCTCCGGGACCGGCGGCTTTGCCCTGTACGGGGAATCGGCGGTCGCTATTCTGCACGATCTAAACAGCGAGGAGGGACGCAAGGAACTGGGATTGGACCCGCGGGGCCTTGCGGGCGTCGAGGTGGTCCAGTTTCGTGTGCGCGAGGGGGACGACGCCAGTTGCTTCAATCTGAACCGGGCTCAGCAGCCTCGCCTGCTCGGCGTGGACCCGAAGGAGCTGGCTCGACGAGACGCGTTTACGTTTACCGAGGTGGTGACGGATGCGGACGGGACGGGTTGGGATCTGCTGGATATGGATCTCGAGACGGGGGTGGTGCCGGCCGTGGGTGATTATCCCACCGTTTTCTGGGCGCTGGGCAAGAACATCGGCGATGAGCTGGAGTATAGTGACGAGAAGGGTCGGTCTCTGCGCGTGCGCATCGTGGGAATGGTCGAAAGCTCCATCCTGCAGGGGAGTTTGGTGATTGCCGAGAACGAATTTACCGCGCGGTTCCCTTCGGTGGACGGGTACGGCGTTTTCCTGATCGACGCGCCGGCCGAGGCGGTCGAGAGCGTCTCGGACGAACTCTCGTCGGCGCTGAGAGATTACGGACTGGTCCTGACGCCGGCGGCCGAGCGGCAAGCCGCCTTCGGCGCCGTCGAGAATACGTATTTGTCCATATTCATGGTTCTCGGCGGTCTGGGCCTGATTCTCGGCAGCATCGGCCTGGGACTGGTGGTGCTGCGCAATATGCTGGAACGGCGCGGCGAGCTGGCGATGCTGCGGGCGGTCGGATTTGACAAGGTCCGCTTGAAGCGTATGGTATTCTACGAGCACGGAGGGCTGATGCTGGCCGGGCTGGTGTGCGGGGTCTTCTCCGCCGTCATAGCGGTGATTCCCGCTTTGCAGTCCCCGGGCGGCGCGGTCCCGTATCTGTCGCTGGCCGCGACGGTGCTGCTGATCGCCGTCAGCGGCGCGCTTTGGGTGTGGATTGCCGCCGGCCTTGCGCTTCGCGGGCACCTGCTGGATGCGTTGCGTGTGGAATAGATAAGGATCGATACAAGGGGTTGCGATGAAAAAACGGGTTGTTGCCGACATCGTACCGATGGCGTTTGCGGTCGCGGGTGTGATCTGCCTGATGTACGTCTGGCTCAGCGCCGACGCGGCGGTCGATCTCCAGGAGCGGCTGCCGGGCGGCGACAACCGGCCGGCGGGCATTGCCGGCAGTGACGCTCCGGTAAAGCTTACCGGCACGCTGGTTGCGCTCGACGGTGTGCCGGCGGATCTGCCCGGCGCCTGGCCCCGCTTCCGGGGGGCCAACTACGACGGCGTCAGTCGGGAAGCTGTGCCGTTGCAGCGACAATGGCCCGAAGAGGGACCGCCGGAGCTCTGGTCCATCGAGGTGGGGGAAGGGTACGCCGGAGCGGCGGTCTTGAACGGCAAAGTGTATCTGCTGGACTACGACCGGGCCAACGAAGCGGACGTCGTGCGGTGCCTCTCGCTGGCGGATGGACGTGACATCTGGCAATATTCCTATCCGGTGAAGATCAAGCGATGGCATGGCATGAGCCGTACCGTACCGGCCGTGACCGACGAGTTCGTTGTCACCCTGGGGCCCAAGGGGCACGTGACCTGCCTGGATGCCAAGACGGGCGAGTTCAAGTGGATGCTGAATCTCGTGCGGGAGTACAACACGAAACTGCCGCAGTGGTATGCGGCGCAGTGCCCCGTGATCGACGACGGCAAAGCGATCATCGCGCCGGCCGGCGACGTGTTGATGATGGCCGTGGATTGTGCCACCGGCGAGATCGTCTGGCAGACGCCCAACCCGGACAGATGGGTGATGACGCATTCGTCGATCGTACCGATGGAATTCAAGGGACGCCGTTTCTACATCTACTGCGGCGGTTCCACCAACGCCGGCGGCGTCGTCGGCGTTTCGGCCGCCGACGGCAGTGTGGTGTGGAAGACGGAGGAGTGGAAGGTGCGCACGAACGTCCCGATGCCGGTTCTTGTCGGCGAGGACCGCATCTTCTTCACCGCCGGTTACGGCCAGTACGACAACGGGTGTATGATGATGCGCCTGGTCGAGTCCGACGGCCGGATCGTGCCCGAAGTGGAGTTTTCTCATCCGACGGATGTTTTCGGCTCCATGCAGCATACGCCGGTCTATTACGAAGGCTATATCTACGGCGTCGGCATGGACAAGCAGTTGAGCTGTCTCGACGTGCAGGGCAACGTAGTTTGGACCAGCACGAGCGAGAACCGGTTCGGCAGCGGCCCGTATATCATTGCCGACGGTCTCATCTACGTTCTCGACGACTCCGGCGTGCTCACGCTCGTCGAGGCCACCTCCAGCGGGTACGTGCAACTGGACCAGGCGCAGGTGCTGGAGGGAATCGAGTCCTGGGCGCCGATTGCCGTCGCTTCGGGCCGGTTGATCGTGCGGGACCTGACGCGCATGGCGTGTCTGGACGTGGCTCAGCGGTAGAGCGGCGTTGATGAAGGCGCCTGGGCCTGCTATACTGCCGGTTCTGCAAGTTGTTTCCAGATAAAGGAATAGAGCGTAATCGTGACCAGAGAAGCCGGGGAAATAGACGTCAAGCTGTTTCTGGTGGTCCTTGTCGTCGTGGTGGCGGCGGTGGGTGTTGTGGCCGTCCTTCAGCTCGATACGACAGGCCGGTCGGGTAGCGGCCTGAGCGACGCGTTCAGCTATGATCTGACCGAGCTGACGCGGGTGGACCCGAACCTCATTCTGTACGAAGAGGTGGGGCAGCCGCTGAATACGGGCTTTGTCCTGTCCCGCGCCATTGCCCTGGATTCCAATGGACGGATTTTTGTCACGGGAGACAAAGCGATCCGCATATTCAGCCGGCCGGGCAGCCTGCAGCGGATCATCGATATCGCCGGCGAGCCGCGCTGCCTGACGGTGGCCGATGACGGCAAGGTGTACGTGGGTGTCGAAGACCACGTCGAGGTCTGGGACAGCAGTGGCCGGCGCCTCGCCGCCTGGCAGCCTCTCGGCGAAGAGGCGGTCCTGACCAGTATTGCGAAGTACAAAGACAGCGTATTTGTCGCCGATGCGGGTCACCGCGTCGTGCTCCATTATGATTTGGCGGGCAACCTGATCGACTTCATCGGCGAGAAGGACCCGGACAGGAACATTCCCGGTTTCGTCGTTCCGGGGCCTCACATGGACGTGGCTGTCTCTCGTGACGGTCTGCTGCGCGTCGTCAACCCGGGGCGGCACCGCATCGAGGCATACACGCTTGAGGGCGACCTGGAGTTCTGGTGGGGCGAGCCCTCGGCCAAGATCGAAGGCTTCTGCGGATGCTGCAATCCCGTGAACTTCGCGCTGTTGCCCAACCAGGGTTTTGTCACCAGCGAGAAGGGGCTGGTGAGAGTGAAGGTGTACAACAGCGACGGCGGGTTTGTCGGAGTGGTGGCCGGCCACGAGCAGTTGACCGATGGCGTGCAGGCCAAGATCTGCGAGACGCCGGAAGAATGTCAGGGAGCCGGTCTGGACGTGGCCGCCGACGCCGACGGTCGCATCTACATCCTGGACCCGCCGGAGAATGTGATCAGAATCTTCGCAAGGAAAGAAGCACGCCCATGAGCGAATCTGCAAGGAATCGACATACGCGCAGGCGTTTTTTTGCCGGGGCGCTGAGAAACGCATCGCTGGCACTGCTGGGGGCCGGCAGCGGGGCCGCGGTCGTCAAGCGACGCCGCCTCTTGCGGGAAGGCAAGTGCCTCAACCAGGGAATTTGCTC
Source organism: uncultured Pirellulales bacterium (assembly GCA_964415045.1). Taxonomy (GTDB): domain Bacteria; phylum Planctomycetota; class Phycisphaerae; order Sedimentisphaerales; family Anaerobacaceae; genus CAYPZL01. The sequence continues at coordinate 38,030 of CAYPZL010000001.1, forward strand.
GCAGTGCGAGGTCTTCGCGGAATGTGGTTTACCGCGGGCCCTTTCGGTTCGGCGCGCGATGAAGAGGAGTCACGATGACGCGTAACAGAGACGTGATGAGCAGACGCAAATTCTTGCGTGAGGGCCTCTGGGGTGCCTGCCTGGCCGGGTTGGGTGGCGCCTCCGGCCTGAGCGTGGCGCGGAACAACCGTGACAACATGGTCTGGCAGATCGATCCGCATCTGTGTATTCAGTGCGGCAACTGCGCGACGTATTGCGTGCTGGAGGAATCGGCGGTCAAGTGCGTCCACTCGTATGCCAAGTGCGGATATTGCGATCTTTGTACGGCGTACTTAGTGCCGGAGCCGACGGCGCTGGATACCGGCGCGGAGAACGAGCTGTGCCCGACGGGCGCGATCAAGCGGACCTTCGTGGAGGATCCCTACTACGAGTACACCATCGATGAGTCGCTGTGCAACGGTTGCGGCAAATGCGTCAAGGGATGCAACGCGTTCGGCAATGGATCGCTCTATCTCCAGGTCCGTCACGATCGGTGCCTGAACTGCAATGAGTGTGCGATCGCGGTTGCCTGTCCATCGCAGGCGTTCAAGCGGGTTCCTGCGGATCAGCCCTACCTGCTGAAAGAAGTGGTTCATTGATGATGGTGCGTTTGGCTCGTCTCACGATCTTCGTTGCCGTATTGCTGGCGCCGTCTCTGGCGGTTTGTGAAGAGTATCGTTTTCCTCCGCCCGATTTCGAGAGCGGCTACGAGCTTCCCGAAACGGAGGTTCCGCCGGCCCGCGACAGCGTATATGAGTACGTCGATACGGCGGTGTTTTTGCTGGCCCTGGTCCTGGCCTCGTACCTGATCCACAAGAAACGCAGCCGTCGCGCTATTTACGCGCTGGTGATCTTCTCCCTGTTGTACTTTGGTTTCTGGCGGCGCGGGTGCATCTGCGCGATCGGGGCGATTCAAAACGTCACGCTGACGATTTTCGACAGCAGCTACGCGATCCCGATCACGGCGGCGATCTTCTTCGTCCTCCCCCTGGCCTTTACGCTGTTTTTCGGCCGGACGTTTTGCGGAGCCGTTTGTCCGCTGGGGATGATCCAGGACGTAGTGCTCGTACGCCCGGTGAAGGTTCCGCTCTGGCTGGAGAGCGCTCTGCGTTTGCTAGCCTACGCGTATCTCGGTGCAGCGGTGCTCTTTGCCGCCACCGGCAGCGCGTTTCTCATCTGTCGCTACGATCCGTTCGTCGCGTTCTTTCGGCTCAGCGGCAACTGGAATCTCCTGGTCTTCGGGACCTCTCTGCTGCTGATTGGACTCTTTGTCGGGCGGCCGTACTGCCGGTTTCTATGTCCTTACGGCGTGCTGCTGCGGCAGTTCTCGCGTCTCTCGAAATGGCGCGTCACGATCACGCCGACCGAGTGCGTCAAGTGCCGTTTGTGTGAGGACGCCTGCCCCTTCGGCGCCATTCACGAGCCGACGGAAGACTGGCCGGCAGGGGAGTACCGAATCGCCAAGAAGAGGCTCGCGTTGTTTCTGGTCTTGCTGCCGGTTCTGATCGCCGGCGGTGCGTGGGGCGGTCATAAACTCAAGGCGCCTTTGGCGCGGATGCATCCGACCGTGCGGACCGCCGAGCGGGTCTACCTGGAAGAGATGGGGCAGATCGAGGGCACCGACGACGTCAGCGACGCGTTTCGCGCGACCGGCCGGGCCAGCAGCGATCTCTATCGCGAGGCCTCGATGCTGCGCGACCGGTTCGCTCTGGGCGGCGCGCTGCTCGGCGGGTTCCTGGGTTTCGTGGTGGGAGGCAAGCTGATCGCGCTGTCGGTACGCCGCCGACGGAGCGACTACGAGGCGGACCCGGCCGGCTGCCTGGCCTGCGGACGCTGCTACCGCTACTGTCCGAAGGAGCACGAACGGTTGAAACTGAAAAAGGAGCGGATCCCCGCACACTGATGACGGAAACCATGGAACAGATTCCTGAACGCGATAAAGGGCTCGGCTACCAGACGGCGCGAAGGACGGCTATCGTTGGAGCCGTTTTTGGGTGCATTTTCGCTGCTCTTCTGGTTGCCAACCTCATCGGCAGCGCCGTCCTCGGGCCGGCGCGTGAGCTCAGGCTGGATGCCATGAAGCTCCGCGTCCAGAAAGAGCCGGACAACAAAGAGCTGCTGGCTGAAATTCGCCGGTTGGACCTGAAAATACGTCGCGACCGGCTCTGGCGCTGGGAGTTTGACCGCAAGGCTGCCTACATGCTGTTAGGCAGCGTCGTCGTTTTCCTGGTTGGTGCGCAGGTGGCGCGTCTGCTGACGAGGGAGCCACCGCGACCGGGGCCCGTTCGCGACGTGGGTGAGGTCCAGATCGAGTCCGCCATGCATGCGCGCTGGGCCGTGGCGGGGGCCCTGATTTTGTTAGCGGGCGGCGCCTGGCTGTTCTACAGCAGGGGGGCGGTGGATTTCGCTCGCGCGCAGGATCAAGGGCCCGCCTACGCGTCGATGGCGGAAATGCGCGAGCAATGGCCCCGTTTCCGCGGCCCGGGCGGTGCGGGAATCAGCATGTATACCAACATACCCACGCGCTGGGACGGCAAGACGGGCGAGGGAATTCTCTGGAAAGCGGAGGTCCCGCTGCCGGGACGAAACTCCCCGGTCGTCTGGAAGGATCGAATTTTCCTCACGGGGGCGGACCCGAACGCCCGCGAAGTGTACTGCTTCGACGCCGCCGACGGCCGGCTGCTCTGGCGCGGCGACGTTCCTACGGTGCCTTTGCCGGAGGATGCGGAGCTGGACCTGATGGAGGACACGGGCTACGCCGCTTCGACGGCGGCCACCGACGGCCGGCGCGTGTACGCGATCTTTGCCACCGGCGACGTGGCCGCGTTCGATTTCAACGGCCGGCGGCTCTGGCATAAGAACCTGGGCCTGCCGGACAACGTCTACGGTTTCGCCGCGTCTCTGGAGACCTACGAGAACCTCGTTCTCATTCAATACGATCAGAGTGACGGCACGGACGGCAAATCGCGCCTCTATGCGCTGGACGGCTTGTCGGGGCGCACCGTGTGGGATGTCGGGCGGGCACTGCCGAATTCCTGGACGTCGCCGGTCGTGGTGGAAGTGGAGGGCCGGTACCAGCTTGTGACGCTCTCCGATCCGTGCGCCGTCGCTTACGATCCCTCCGACGGGCGCGAGCTGTGGCGGGCCGAATGCGCCACGGGCGACGTCGCCGCCTCGCCCATCTATGCGGGCGGCCTGATCCTCGTGATCGAACCTTACGCGCATTTAGCTGCGATCAAGCCGGACGGCCAGGGCGATGTCACCGAAACCCACATCGCCTGGCGGATGGAGGAGGGCGGGCCCGACATCTGCTCCCCGGTGGCCAACGACCAGTACGTGTATCTGATGGAGAGCGAAGGGTTGTTGATCTGCTGCAACGTGCAGACCGGGGAGAAACTCTACGAGCACGACCTGAGAGAGAGTTTCACGGCGTCTCCCAGCATGGTGGCGGACAAGCTCTACCTGCTGGATATGAAGGGCGTGATGCACATTGCCGAGGTCGGGCCGGAATACAAGGAAATCACCACGTGCGCTCTGGGCGAGGAGTGTTTTGCCTCGCCGGCGTTCGCGAATGGGCGGATCTACATCCGGGGCGACAAGAACCTGTACTGCATTGGCGAAGCCCCGCAGAGCAGCCCGCGTTGACAGGGTGAACTGAGCTTCTATGGAAGAGTTGGATTTGACATTCGTTGATGAGCTGGTCGAGAGAGTCGGCACCGGCAAGGACGAAGTGCTGGAGATTCTCCAGGCCGTCCAGGGGCACTACGGCTACTTGCCGAAGGAGGCGCTGCAGCGCGTTTGCGACCGGACGGACATCACGCCGGCTACGATTACGGGGGTTTCGACGTTCTACGACCAGTTTCGGCATCGTCCTGCCGGCCGGCACACGATTCGCGTTTGCATCGGCACCGCCTGTCACGTCAAGGGCGGCCAGCAGGTCTATGACGCGTTCAAACGCTTCCTCAAGATTCCTGACGACGACGACACCGACGCCGATAAGCTGTTCACCGTGGAGAAGGTGGCCTGTATCGGCTGCTGCATGCTCGCGCCGGCCATCCAGATCGACGACATCGTCTACGGACATTTGAACGACCATCGCGTCCCGGTGGTTTTGAAGGATTTTCTCGAGCAGGAGAAGGCGACGGCGCGCAAGGGACGCAAGGAGCGGCATCGGCCGCGCCGCGACGACTTCGGCGAGATTCGCATCTGTCTGGATTCGAGCTGTCAGGCCAGCGGCAGCGGGCATGTGTACGAGAGCCTCAAGAAGGCGGTGGCCCGGACGCGAGCGCGGGCGGTTGTCAAAAGCGTGGCGTGTTCGGGCATGTCCTATCTGACGCCGCTGGTCGAGGTCATTTTGCCCGGGGGCCACTCGTTTCGGTACGGCAACGTCGAGCCGCAGGACGCCGGGGCGATTGTGTTGCGTCATTTCAAGCCGCGCTGGCCGGGACGGCGCGCCGCCTCGGCCGTCTCGAACGTGCTCGACCGGATACTGACCGACGAGGCGTGGGGCGCCGTGACACGCTACTCCCTGAACGTTCGCGATACGCACGTGGCCGGCTTCGTGGACCCGCAACAACATATCGCCACCGAGCACGCCGGCCACACCGATCCGGTGGACTTAGACGAATATCTGCGTCACGACGGATTCAAGGCGCTGGAGAAATGCCTCAAGCAATGGAGTCCCGACGAGATCGCCTCGGAGATCGAGCGCAGCGGCCTTCGCGGCCGGGGCGGCGCGGGCTTCCCCACGCACCTCAAATGGAAGGCCGTACAGAGCCAGACTTCCGAGAAGAAGTTCGTTGTTTGCAACGGCGACGAGGGCGACCCCGGCGCGTTCATGGACCGGATGCTGATGGAGTCCTACCCGTACCGCATCATCGAGGGCGTAGCCATTGCCGCCCGTTGCGTCGGCGCTGCCGAAGGATACCTCTATATTCGGGCCGAATACCCGCTGGCCATCAAGCGCATGACCGAGGCGATTCGCAAATGCGAGGAGCGCGGGCTTTTAGGCGAGAGTATTCTGGACAGCGATTTCTCTTTGCGGTTGAAGATTGTGGCCGGGGCGGGCGCGTTTGTCTGCGGCGAGGAAACCGCGCTGATGGCGAGCATCGAGGGCCGCCGGGGCATGCCGAAGCTGCGGCCGCCGTATCCGGCCCACAAGGGACTGTGGGGCATGCCCACGCTGATCAACAACGTGGAGACGTACTCGGTCGTGCCCTGGATCGTACGCAACGGCGCCGAGGCGTTTGCGAGCATTGGGACTGAGAAGAGCAAGGGGACCAAGGTCTTCGCCCTGGCCGGCAAGGTGGCCCGGGGCGGACTGATCGAAGTGCCCATGGGGATCACGATCAGACAGATCATCGAGGAGATCGGGGGCGGCATCGCCGGGGGGCTGCGGCTCAAGGCCGTGCAGATCGGGGGACCCTCCGGGGGCTGCATCCCCACCGCGCTGGACAGCCACTCGGTGGACTACGAAGCGCTGGCCGAAGTCGGCGCCATGATGGGCTCGGGCGGCATGGTGGCGCTGGATGAAACGGACTGCATGGTGGACATCGCGCGCTACTTCCTCGAGTTTACGCAGAACCAATCGTGTGGCAAGTGCACGTTCTGCCGCATCGGAACGCGGCGCATGCTGGATATCCTGGAGCGGTTGTGCGCCGGGGAGGGCAAGCCGGCGGACCTGGACGAGCTGGAACACCTGGCGCGGATCGTCAAGCAGGGCAGTCTCTGCGGCTTGGGCAAGACGGCCCCGAACCCGGTCCTGTCGACAATGAAGTACTTCCGCGACGAGTACGAAGCCCACGTTCAAGGGCGTTGTCCGGCCGGCAAGTGCAAGGCCCTTATCACGTATAAGATCACCGACGATTGTATCGGCTGCACCGTGTGCGCCCAGCATTGCCCGGTCGATGCGATTGAGATGAAGCCGTACGAGCAGCACGAAATAGACGTTGACAAGTGCATTCGATGCGGGACCTGCCAGAGCGTCTGTCCCGCCGATGCCGTTCGAGTTGAGTAGGTATGCCGAAACTAAGCATAGACGGTCGCCCGGTGGAGGTCGAGGCCGGCGCGACGATTCTCGACGCCGCCGAAAAGCTGGGGATCGAGATTCCGACGATGTGCTATCTGCGCGGGCACGAAGCGACCACCAGTTGCATGGTGTGCGTGGTCAAGGTCCTCGGCGCCAAAGGGTTGCTGCCAGCCTGCGGCACGCCGGCGCGCGACGGGATGCAGGTCGAGAACGATTGTGAAGAGGTCCGCGACGCGCGGCGGTCGGCGCTGGAGTTGCTGCTCGGCGACCACGTGGGCGACTGCGTGGGACCGTGCCGGATGGCCTGTCCGGCCCACATGGACATCCCCCTGATGATCCGGCAGATCGAAGCGGGGCAGTTGAAAGATGCGATCGCGACGGTGAAGCGCGACATCGCCTTGCCGGCGGTGCTGGGACGGATTTGCCCGGCGCCGTGCGAGAAAGTGTGCCGGCGGGCACAGCACGACGAGGCGGTCTCGATCTGCCTGTTGAAGCGATTCGTCGCCGGTGTGGACCTGCAATCGGACGAGACCTATCGACCCGCCTGCGCCGCGGAACGAGGCAAGCGCGTGGCCATTATCGGCGCGGGCCCGGCCGGTCTGGCGGCGGCCTATTATCTGCGCCGCGACGGAATTGCCTGTACGGTCATTGATGACCACGAGCAACCCGGCGGAATGCTGCGGTACGGTGTTTCGCAGGAGGAGCTGCCCCGCAACGTCCTGGACGCCGAAATCGCGTGCATCGAGAACCTCGGCGTCGAGTTTCGGTTCCGCACGCGGGTCGGCACGGGCGTGTCCATGGACGAGATTCGCAAACAGTATGACGCCGTGTTCATCGGCACCGGTGCGCTGGAACCGGGAGATGCGGATCACCTGGGCGTCCCGGCGGCGGCCGACAGGATCAAGGTGGACAGCCGGACGTATGCGACCGATGTCCCCGGCGTCTTTGCCGGCGGCGACGTGGTGCGCAAGCGCCGTCTGACCGTGCGCGCCGTGGCCGACGGGAAAGAAGCCGCTGTAGCGATCGGCCAGTATCTCACTGGCGCGGAGATGACTGGAGCAGCCAGGCCGTTCAACAGCAGGATGGGCAGGCTCGCGGACGGCGAGATGGAGACGTTTCTGCAATCCGCCGTCTCCACGCCGCGACAGAAGCCTTCCGGGCCGACCGGGGGATTCATCGAGTCCGAGGCGCGGGCCGAGTCCTCTCGGTGCCTGCACTGCGATTGCCGCAAGGGCGAGACGTGCCGGCTGCGACGCTACGCACAGGCCTACGGGGCGCGGCAGACGAGATACAAGGCGCAGCGACGTTCCTTTGCTCAGCAGACGCAGCACCCCGAGATCATCTACGAGCCGGGCAAGTGCATCAACTGCGGCATCTGTATCGAGATCGCCTCGGCGTTCGGGGAAGAGCTTGGGCTCACGTTCATCGGCCGGGGCTTCGACGTACGCGTGGCGGTGCCGTTCGATGCCTCCCTGGCCGAGGGCCTGCGGATCGCCGCGGCCCAATGCGTGCAGGCCTGTCCCACCGGTGCTCTCGCGTTTCGGGATGAGTCACGGACACAGGAAGGTTCGTGACGCCCGCGCTCAGCCGGCTGAGCCGCCCAATTGCAGCGCCAGCTCCGCAACGCGGCGGCCGAGAGACCTGGCGGCGCTCATGCCGTACTCGTCTTTGCTGACACCGCCTTCGATGCCGCTCCAGATCCGCGCTCCGTTGCGCGGTCCCGGCTCGCCGTTGCCCACGACGATCATCTTCTGGCAGTACAGGGACGACTGCACGGACTGGATCGTGACTTCCTGCCCGCCGTTGCGCGAGCCGCCGACCGCCAGGACGCCCGCGACCTTGTTGCTCAAGGCGAAGTTGTCCTTGTACAAGGTGATGCAACGGTCCAGGAAGGCTTTGCACAGTGCGCTCATATTGCTGAAATACACGGGCGTTCCGATGATGATGCCGCGCACGTTGGGGTCCTTGAGCCTGGGGACGAGGGCGGGGAAGTCGTCCTTTTCGCCTGGTTCGAGCGGGATGCCGGCCGCCAGGTTGCCGTTGATTCGCAGACCGGCCAGCTCGATCAGTTCCGTCTCGATCCTCGGGCTGATCTCGGCGGCGGCCTGCAGGCACGTTCGCAGCGACGTGGCCGTCGTCTTTCCCGCACGCGGGCTGCACGAGACGCCGACGATTTTTGTCTTGGCTGTGGCCGCGGGCCGGTCTTGTGCTGCGACAACCGGTCCGGTGACGGCGGTTGCAGCGGCGCCGGCAACGATTGAGTTGGTGACGAAATCACGACGCGTGATGCGCTTCATGGGCTCTCTCCTTTTCCAGTTGCGATTGAGGTCGATTTCTCGTTTGTCGGCGACCCGGCCTATGGTATACTGTACGAACTCCGGCTGAGCACCGGGAGTATACAGGAAACCGGCGCGTTTGAACAGGGCTGACGGGATGATGGTCTGCAGGCCGGCGCGCGGGACAATCGTTTTATTCGTTTCGGGAAGGGTATTCGGTTATGCTGCATTTCGTGAAGTCTGCTGTCTTTGTCTGTTTTCTGTTGCTGATCTTCGCTTGTGGTTCGCGAGCCAACGACTGGCCGCAGTGGCGCGGACCGAACCGCGATGCTGTTTGTTCGGAGGCCGGTCTGCTGAAGGAATGGCCCGCAGAGGGCCCCGAGCTGTTGTGGGAGATCTCGGGTCTGGGGCCGGGGTTTTCGACCGTCTCCATCGCCGACGGCACGCTCTACACGATGGGCGACCGCGAGGCCGACGGCGAGAAAGGCCAATACGTGTACGCCTACGATCTGGATACACGCCGGGAGCTGTGGGCGGCCCGGGTGGGCCCGCCGCATCGGGACGGACCGCGGTGCACCCCGACGGTGGCCGGCGATTCTGTTTACGCCATTGGCACCAGCGGGGACGTCGTCCGTATCGCCGCCGACAGCGGCAAGGTGATCTGGACGCGAAACCTGCTGGATGATCTGGGGGGAGCGTCCAACCCCAACTGGAAGTTCAGCGAATCGCCCCTGATCGACGGGGACAGGCTGCTGTGCACGCCGGGCGGACACAGAGCCGCCATGGTCGCCCTCAACAAGGAGACGGGGCAGCTCATCTGGAAGTGTTCGATGCCCGACATCGGCCCGAACGGCAAGGAGCAGGCGGGCTACGCGTCCATCCGCATCAGCCACGGAGCCGGTGTCAAGCAATACGTGCAACTGACCAACGAGGGCCTCATCGGTGTCTCCGATAAGGGGGAGTTTCTCTGGGGGTACAACCGTGTGGCCAACCGGGTGGCCAACATTTCGACGCCGGTCATCGATGGGGATTATGTGTTCACTTCCACGGCGTATCAGACCGGCTCGGCGCTGCTCAAGCTCGTGCGCGACGGCGCCGACGTCAAGGCCGAGGAAGTGTACTGGCTCGACAAGAACCAGTTCCAGAACCATCACGGCGGCTTCCTCAAGGTCGGCGACTACATCTACGGAGGCCACAACCACAACAAAGGCGAACCCACCTGCGTCGAGATGAAGACGGGCAAGGTCATGTGGCACGCCGACCAGCCCGGAAAGGGTTCCGGCTGCGTGCTCTATGCCGACGGGAACCTGTACTTTCGCTACGAGAACGGAGTGATGGCGCTGGTGGAGGCCACGCCGGCGCGATACAACCTCAAGTGCACGTTCACTCCTCCGAAGCGGCCCGGCATGAAAGGGCCGGCCTGGGCCCATCCGGTCATCTGCGACGGGAAGCTCTATCTGCGGCACGCCGACGTGCTGTTCTGTTACGACATCAACGCCGGGTGAGGCCCGCGAGGCGATGGCACGAATGGAGGCGGGCAAGCAGTTCGGAAAAATCGCCCTGCAGGTGTCGCCATCGGGCTGAGCGTGGAAATTCGCAGAACATTCCGGCTCCGCGTGCATATAGGGTACAAAGGTTGGAATCGGCGCTGCCTTCTGAAAGGGGATTTGCTATGGCTGTGACACCTTCGACGATGTTGCGGCTGGGTACCCAAATGCCGCATTTTGCGCTGCCTGACACCAGAGGCAAAACGGTGTCTCCCGCGGATTTCGGCGAGGCCGAAGCGCTGCTGGTCGTCTTTATGTGCAATCACTGTCCGTTTGTGAAGCATATCGTGGACGACTTTGTCGAACTGGCGAAGGAATACCAAGCCCGGGGAGTCGCGGTGGTAGGGATCAACTCCAACGATGTGGACGCCTACCCCGACGACCGGCCCGATAAAATGGAGCAGTTCGCAAAGGAGAAGGGTTTTACGTTCGTGTATCTGTACGATGCGACGCAGGAGGTCGCCAGGAGCTATCGCGCCGCCTGCACGCCCGACTTCTTTTTATTCGACAAGGAGCGCCGGCTCGTGTATCGAGGACAGATGGACGACAGCCGGCCGGGAAACGACGAGCCCATTACGGGCGCGGATTTGCGGGCCGCTCTGGACGCCGTGCTTGCGCGCGAGCCGGTCGGCGCCGAACAGAAGCCGAGCATGGGTTGCAACATCAAGTGGAAGCCGGGCAACGAGCCCGACTATTCTTGAGGCCGGTCGGTCGGTGTGACTGCCACGCCCGGTGGCCTGCACGGGGACCTGATTGGCAGCGGGTCGGGCGGGCAGACGAGATTGGAAGGAACGAATCCGGATGGTGAAAAAAAAGATCTACACGGCGTTGATCCTTCTGATGGGCAGCGTGATGTCTCTGGCCGGCGGCGTTGGGGCCAAGCCTGTGGATGCAAACGGCCTTCAGACGCTGCCCGAATATCTCACGTATGCGGCCCTTCATAACGCGGGTCTGAAAGCCGCTTTCGAGCGGTGGAGGGCGGCTCTCGAAGAGATTCCGCAGGCCCGCGCCTTGCCCGATCCGCGTTTTACCTATGGCTATTTTATAGAAGAGGTGGAGACGCGGGTCGGGCCGCAGCGGCAGCGGGTCGGTATCTCGCAGGTGTTTCCCTGGTTTGGCAAGATCGAGGCGCGCACGGACGCCGCCGCCGCCGCCGCCCGGGCGGCGCAGCGACGATACGAGGCAAAGAAGCTCCAGTTATTCTACGAGGTCAAGGACGCGTTCTACGAGTACGTTTACCTGCGGCGGGCGATCGACAATGCCCGGGAAAACCTCGAGCTCGTCAATCGCTTCGAGGAGCTGGCGCGCACCCGGTACGTGACGGCCGAGGCGCAGCATCCGGACGTCGTCTGGGCCCAGATCGAGCTGGCCACGCTGGAAGATAAGCTGGCGACGCTGCAAGAGCTGAGGCGGCCCGTTGTCGCGCGATTGAACGCCGCATTGAATCGGCCCGGCGGTGCGCTGCCCTGGCCCAGGCCCGAAGAAGCGGCGATCGTCGAAGTGGATCGGACGCGCTTGTTCCGGATGTTGAGGGATCGGAATCCCCAGTTGCAGGCCAAACAGTTCGAGCTGGAGAGCGCTCGCAGCCGCGTCGAGCTGGCCAGGAAGAGGTTCTACCCGGATTTGGGCGTCGGCATCGACTGGATTCAGACGGATGAGGCGTCCGCCCCCGGGGGGTCGGACAGCGGCAAGGACCCGGTGATCCTGATGTTCAGCATGAATCTGCCGCTGTGGCGCAAGAGCTACGGGGCCCGGGAGCTGCAGGCTCGCGCGCAGGCCCGCCAGGTCGCAAACGAGAAGGATGATATTGAGAACAATCTGGTGGCGCAGGTCGAACGCGTTCTGTACGATGTTGAGGACAGCGAGCGCAAGCTCAAGCTCTATGGCGGCGTGCTCGTGCCGAAGGCTGAGGAGCTGCTGGGGGCTTCGGAGACGGCCTACATGGCCGGCACCATCGATTTTCTCGGCCTGATTGACGCCGAACGCACCTGGCTGCGGTTTCAGCTCCAGCGCGAGCGGGCCTGGGCCGACCGATACCAGAGAATCGCTGAATTGGAGATGCTCGTAGGAGCGGAGCTGACCCGCGTGCGGCCAGCCGAGTAGCCGGTTCCGGCCTCTTGGGGGCGCATTGAGCGCGAGCACCACTTCCATCAGGGACAAAAGTGCCGAGTTTTGCGAACCTAAATCCTATAGAAATAGTATAGCTTTTCACGTGAACGAAAAGTCGTGGAGGCTGTTATGCGAATAAAGCCGGTCGTACGAGGAGTTTTGGCCGTTGTTTTGTTGGTGGGGGGCGGTCTTGTTGCGGGATATCTGCTCGCCCCTGCGGCCAGCGGCGAGGCGCAACAGGCTCACGGTCAACCTGAGGCCAACAAACCACAGAAGTGGTATTTATTGTTCGATGCATCCGCAGATTATCCGGGATCAGTTCGGCAGATGCCCCCTTTGTGATATGGACTTGATTCCCATGCCGGAGAGCCTGGCTGTGGGAGGCGCGGCCCGCGAACTGGCGGTCTCGGAGGCCGCGGCGAAACTCATGGAGATTCAGACCTCTCCGGTCCAGCGAAAATTCGTCAGCGCCGAGGTCAGGATGGTCGGCAAAGTGCACTATGACGAGACGCGCGTCAAGCACATCACGGCCTGGGTGGGCGGCCGGCTGGACCGATTGTACGTGGATTTCACCGGCATCAGCGTCAGCGAAGGCGATCACTTAGTGTATCTGTACAGTCCGGAGCTCATCAGCGCGCAAGCGGAACTGCTGCAGGCCGCCCGCGCCGCGCGGAATGTAACGGACAGCTCTTCGGAGTATCTGAACCGGTCAACCACGAACACTCTGGAGGCCGCCAGGGAGAAGCTGAGGTTGTTGGGTTTGAAGGCCGACCAGATCGACGGCATCGAACGCTCGGGCCGGCCCCTGACGCACCTGACGATCTATTCCCCCATGGGCGGGGTGGTCATCGAGAAGATGGCCAGCGAAGGCATGTACGTAAGCACGGGCACCCACATCTATACTGTGGCGGACCTGTCGCAGGTCTGGGTCAAGCTCGATGTGTACGAATCCGATCTTCCGTGGATTCGGTACGGCCAGCCGGTGGAGTTTACCGCCGAGGCCTACCCCGGCGAGGTCTTCGAGGGATGGCTGAGCTTCATCGATCCGACGCTCGATGCGAAGACGCGGACGGTCAAGGTGCGGGTCAATGTCCCCAACCCCGACGGGCGGCTCAAGCCCGAGATGTTCGTGCGGGCCGTGGTGCGCTCGCAGGTCGCGCGGGGGGGCAAAGCAATGGACCCCAATATGGCGGGCAAGTGGATGTGTCCCATGCACCCGTCGGTGGTGAAAGCGGCGGCGGGTTCCTGCGATCTCTGCGGGATGGATCTGGTCGCGACCGAATCGCTCGGCTACGTGGCCTCGGCGCCGGCCGGCGAACCGCCTCTGGTCATCCCCGCCTCGGCGCCCCTGATTACGGGCAAACGCGCGGTCGTGTACGTGCGAAAGCCGGAGGCGGAAATTCCCACGTTCGAGGGTCGGGAAGTGATCCTTGGTCCCAGGGCCGGCGCGTACTATCTGGTGGAATCCGGTTTGAAGGAGGGCGAAGAGGTGGTGACACACGGCGGCTTCAAGATTGACTCGGCCCTTCAGATCCAGGCCAAACCGAGTATGATGAGCCCGGGGGGCGGGGCCGCACCGGCTGGACATCAGCATGGAACGACCGACGCCGGCGGCGCGCAGCAGAACAATCACTGACGTTTCTTGGGAATAGACGAACGTTTTCGATCTGGAAAGGAAAACACGATGAACGGAAAAGGCAGGAATCTCAGCAAGGTGCTGGCAGCGGTGGCGCTGGTGCTGGCTACAGCGGTCGCACTCAGCGGTTGCGGCAAGGAAGAGCCGACCGCCGGACAAGCCACGCAGGCGCCGACGGGACAGCTCACGGCAGCCGCTCAGGAGGCGGCCGCGACGGTGCAGGAGAAGGCCGAAGAGGCTATCCTGCAGACCACCTGTCCCATCATGGGCGGTGCGATCAACAAGGCCATCTTTGTTGAATACAAAGGAAAGAAGGTCTATTTCTGCTGCAATGGCTGCGAGGTCGAGTTCAACAAGGACCCGGAGAAGTACGTGGCCAAGCTGCCGCAATTCCAGCCGTAACGCGACACGCTGTGAGACGGGCATCGATGGACGAGCTGGGGCAAAATACTGACAAACGCGCCGGCGTTCTGGACCGGATCATCCGGTTCTGTCTCGAGAATAAGCTGGTGGTGGGCCTGGCGATTCTTCTGGTCGTGGGATCGGGCGTGATGGTCGCTCCCTTTGATTGGGACCTGGGCGGGCTGCCGCGCTTGCCGGTGCCCGTCGATGCGATCCCGGACCTCGGGGAGAACCAGCAGATCGTCTTTAGCGAGTGGATGGGGCGGTCCCCGCAGGATGTGGAGGACCAGATCACCTATCCGCTGACGGTCTCTCTGCTGGGTCTTCCCGGCGTCAGGACCATTCGCAGCTATTCGTTCTTCGGCTTCTCCACCATCTACGTCATCTTCGACGAGGCTACCGAATTCTACTGGTCGCGCAGCCGCGTCCTGGAGAAGCTCAACAGCCTGCCGGCCGGGACGTTGCCGGAAGGCGTACAGCCGGCCCTCGGTCCCGACGCGACCGCGTTGGGGCAGATCTTCTGGTACACACTGGAGGGACGCGACCCCAATGGCAACCCTGCCGGCGGATGGGACCTCGACGAGCTGCGCAGCATACAGGATTGGTACGTGCGCTACGCCCTGATGGGCGCTAAGGGGATCAGCGAGGTTGCCTCGGTGGGCGGCTTTGTCCGGGAGTATCAAATCGACGTCGATCCGGACGCGATGCGCGCGTACGGAGTGGCTTTGGGTGACATATTCAACGCGGTCAGATCGTCGAACATCGACGTGGGTGCCCGGACGATTGAAATCAACCAGGTTGAGTACATCATCCGGGGCCTCGGTTTCATCGAGAAGATCGAGGACATCGAAAAGACGGTCATCAGGGTCAACGACAACGTCCCGATCACCGTGAAGGACGTGGCGAAGGTTTCGCACGGCCCGGCTCTGCGGCGCGGCGCACTGGACAAGAGCGGGGCCGAGGCGGTGGGGGGCGTTGTGGTCGTCCGTTACGGCTTCAATCCGTTGGAGGCAATCAACAACGTCAAGGCCAAGATCGTGGAGATTTCGGCCGGCCTGCCGCAGAAGACCCTGGACGACGGGACCGTCTCAAAAGTCACTGTCGTGCCGTTCTACGATCGTACGGGGCTGATCTACGAGACGCTGGGCACGCTCAACGAGGCGCTGACCGAGGAAATTCTCGTTACGATTATCGTTGTGATCGTGATGGTGCTGCACCTGCGCAGTTCCGTGCTCATCAGCGGTTTGCTGCCGCTGGCGATTCTCATGTGTTTCATTGCGATGAGAGTCTTCGGCATCGACGCCAACATCGTGGCGCTCTCGGGCATCGCCATTGCCATCGGTACGATGGTGGATATGGGGATCGTCGTCTGCGAGAACATCCTGCGGCACCTGGGCGAAGCCCGCGAGGACGAGAATACGCTGGATGTCGTCCATCGTGCCGCTTCCGAGGTCGGAGGGGCGATTTTGACGGCGGTCG
Organism: uncultured Pirellulales bacterium; assembly: GCA_964415045.1. GTDB lineage: Bacteria > Planctomycetota > Phycisphaerae > Sedimentisphaerales > Anaerobacaceae > CAYPZL01. The sequence goes on from CAYPZL010000001.1 coordinate 53,546, forward strand.
CCACGACCGTGGTCAGCTTCCTTCCGGTCTTCACGATGAGCGGCGCCGAGGGTAAGCTCTTCAAGCCGCTGGCCTACACCAAGACGTTCGCGCTGCTGGCCTCTATCGTCGTCGCGTTGACGATCATTCCGCCGGCGGCTCACGTCCTGTTCACGCGGCGGTTTTCCGCAGGCGCAATCAGGCGTTACGTGTTGGGCACGTTGCTGCTCGCCCTGGCCGTTGTCAGTGGGATTCTGTTAGCGTGGTGGGTCGGGCTCATCGTGGGCGCCATCGGCCTGTACCACCTGTTGCGCGAGAGATTGCCGCGAAGGCTTCACGGCTGGCTGCCGATTGCCGCCAACATTCTCGCGGTGGTGTGCGTCGGTGTCATCCTCACCGGACACTGGCTGCCCCTGGGCCCCGGCAAAGGGCTCGTCCGCAATCTCGTCTTCGTCGGTCTGCTCATCGGTCTGCTGCTGTTGTTCTTCCGGGTGTTTCAACTCTTCTACGCGCGCATCCTCGGCTGGTGCCTCGACCACAAGGTGGCCTTTCTTTCGCTGCCGACGGCTCTGTTGATCCTGGCGGGGATGATCTGGCTGGGCGCGGCGCGGGTGTTCTTCTTCGTGCCGGAGGCTCTGCGGACCAGCCGCGCCTGGACGGCGGCCGAACGGGCGTTTCCGGGCCTGGGCAAGGAGTTCATGCCGCCGCTGGATGAAGGGTCGTTTCTGTACATGCCGACGACCATGCCCCACGCCTCGATCGGCGAGGCGCTCGATGTGCTGCGGAAACAGGACATGGCCTTCCAGGCGATTCCGGAGATCGAGTCGGTGGTGGGCAAGATCGGCCGCGTCGATTCGCCGCTCGATCCGGCGCCGGTGTCGATGGTCGAGACGGTGATCAACTATAAGTCGGAGTACGTCACTGACAAGGACGGGCATCGGCTGCGTTTCAAGTACGATCGAACGCAAGGGCAGTTTGTCCGCGACGAGGACGGAAACCTGATCCCGGATGAGGGCGGACGGCCTTACCGGCAGTGGCGCGACCACATCCACAGCCCCGACGATATCTGGGACGAGATCGTCCGGGCCGGCGAGATTCCCGGGACGACCAGCGCCCCGAAACTCCAACCTATCGCCGCGCGGCTCGTGATGCTGCAAAGCGGCATGCGCGCCCCGATGGGCGTCAAAGTGCGCGGACCCGACCTGGAAACCATCGAGGCGGTCGCGCTGGATATCGAGCGCTTCCTGAAGGAGGTGCCGGGGGTCGCGCCCGGCGCGGTAATCGCCGACCGGATCGTGGGCAAGCCGTATCTCGAGATCGACATCGACCGCGAAGCGATCGCGCGGTACGGTATCAGTATCCGCCAGGTCCAGGACGTCATCGAAGTGGCGATCGGGGGACGCCGCGTCACGACGACCGTCGAGGGACGCCAACGCTACCACGTGCGGGTCCGTTACCTGCGCGAGTTGCGCGACGACATCGAGAGCCTGGAGAAGATCCTGGTCCCGGCCGTCGGCGGCGCCCAGATTCCCCTGATCCAGCTCGCCGAGATTCGCTACGTGCGCGGGCCCCAGGCCATCAAGAGCGAGGACACGTTCCTCACCGGCTACGTGGTTTTCGACAAGCAGGAAGGCTATGCCGAGGTCGATGTGGTCCAGCGGTGCCGGGCGTATCTGCAGGAGAAGATCGACGCCGGCGAGTTCGTCCTGCCCAAAGGGGTCAATTACACGTTTGCCGGAACCTACGAGAATCAGATCCGCGCGCAGAAAACGCTGACGGTGGTCGTGCCGCTGGCGCTGTTTATCATCTTCATCATTTTGTACCTGCAGTTTCGCTCGGTCTCGACGACGACGCTCGTTTTCTCGGGCATCGCGGTGGCGTGGGCGGGGGGCTTCCTTCTGATCTGGTTTTACGGCCGGCCCTGGTTCCTGGATTTCCATCTCTTCGGCGTCAATATGAGGCAGTTGTTCCAGGTCCAGCCGATCAACCTGAGCGTGGCGATCTGGGTCGGGTTCCTCGCGCTGTTCGGCATCGCCTCGGATGACGGCGTGGTGATGAGCACGTACCTGGAGCAGTCGTTTCGCCGGCGGTCCACGCGCACCCGACAGGAGATCCGGCGGGCCGTGATCGAGGCGGGCTCGCGCCGTGTCCGCCCCTGCCTGATGACCACCGCCACGACGATCCTGGCGTTGATTCCCATCCTGACCTCCACCGGGCGGGGCTCCGACATCATGGTCCCCATGGCCATCCCGTCGGTCGGCGGCATGACCATCGAGATCCTCACCATGCTCGTCGTCCCCGTCCTCTACTGCTGGGTCCGGGAAACCAGACTACACGCCGCTCGGAAGGGCTGATCATCTCATGGCGTCTCCTGCACCGGCCAGAAGACCTGGTCTCCGCCTTCTTCGCCTCGTCCCCACTTGCTCGGCGTTCCTCCGTCGTCGTCGAAATCGGCGCCGAGACTGTAGAGAAGGAAATCGCCGTTCGTTCGTCGGTAGAGGAGTGAGCTGTCTGAATAGGGATCGCGGGGCACTCGCGCCAGGTAGCCGGCTTCCACGAGTGCGTCAAGCGATTCGGGATATTCGCCATGTTCCCTGGCATACCGTTGGGTGGCAAGCGTCGCCACCAGTGCTTCCGTGTCCGCCTTGGCGCGCCAGGGCAGTTCCATCGCTCGGATGCAGGGCCGGCCCAGGAAATCCACGAACGCGTTTTCCTGCATGAGGTTTGCCAGGATGAGGCGGACACCATTGGGTTCGTTCTGAAACTCCCAGGGTGTTTTGCCCGCCGCGTTTTGAATGTGCTCAAGGAACGCTTCCACGCATCGGGTAGTCTCTCGCCGGCTCAGCTTGCGGAAGGCTTCTTTCTCTTTATCGCTCGATCCGGGCACCGATCGGCTGGGATCAGCAAGCCAATCCCATCGTTGGACCAGTAGCTTGGGGATGTGGCCTTCCCCGTCTCCTTCGTCGGTGAACATCCGCTGAATGAAATCCAGCCACACAAGACGCTCAAGGGCGAAGTCCATCCCGCAGTCATCATCGCCGACGTGCTCCTCGAATTGCCTCTGAAGGCGGCGCAGGACCTCCGGTGACAAAGACTGATGAATCAGCATCCCGCGTGTGACATCGATGGCCAGGGAACGAATTGACAACCCGACAAGTTGATGCACAAGTGACTTTCTTTGTTCGAAGTGCCTGGCGAATCGACACATTGCCTCAATATCAGAAAGCACCTGTGCCAGATCGCCTTCAAGTACATGCAGCTTGAGGCGCGCATCCAGTGCGAAGGCCAGAGTTCTTACACCATCGAGTTCCGGAATGGCCTCGTTTGCTGTGTCGGTGCCTTGGTAGAGAAGGCAGTAGTATGGTTTTTTCGTGCCCGATGTGAGATGCTCCAGGGCTTTCTTGTTGGCTGTGACCCACTCGCGGATATCTTCGCGTGTTTCGTCGGACCACTCGGTGGGATAGCGCTTGCGGGCGTTGCCCAGTCCGGGCGGCATCTCGACGGCCAGGCGCATGGCCTTTTCATACTCGTACCGCGCATCGTGGGCGGGGTTATAACCGTGCGGCCGGGCCAACTCCGCCATCTGGGCAACGTAGTCGGTGGTCACCTTCACTCGCGTGCAGTCAAGCCAATCGGGCCAGCGGACGGCGCAGTATATGGAGTTGAGACACATGTGGGCCAGGATGACAGGGATCAGTGTCCTGCGTCGCCACCGCCAGAGACCGTTGACCAAACCAAGTGCAAATACCGGGGCGAATCCGCTCAGCGGGCGGAAGTGAAGTGCAGCAAAGACAAAGGCCTGTATCACGCAGGCCGCAAAGCCCCCTGTCACACGCTCAATGGTTCTCTGGACGTAACCCCGCCAGAAGAGTTCCTCAATGATCGGCGCGTGAAGGACTGCAATCACGCAGAAAGTTGCGAAGAATGCGAGGGGCAGTCCGTCGGCCCAGAACCGTAGCGGCACTGGTGTACCGATCTGCTTCATCAGCCAATTTGTTGTTCCCGCCGCTGCCAGTACAGTGACAATCAGGATGCAGGTCCACTTTGCCTCCGAACGTCGGTGCTGCCACCACACCATGTCCAGGTCGCCGGTAACGCCTGCGCGAGCGGCCAGGAGCACGGTTGTCAACATAACTGCCAACGACAGCGCCGGCCACACCAACTGGGTCAGGAGGGGGCTCTTGCTGATCCCCTCTGCGGTATACAGATTCGCTCGCAGCGCCAAACCAAGGATTGTGAGGGTGAGGATGGACGCTGCCAGCACGACCATGGCGCGCAGGCGACTGGGGCGGCTGGATACACTCGTTTGTGTTTCGTTGATCCCGTTGGACACAGTGGCGCCTCCGCTCTCGGCGTCAACACGTTGTCTGATCCACACGGTGCCATTATAGGGTGGCGCGCTGCCTGCGGCAAGCAATTTGCGCACGGCGCGTGGTGCCTTACGGCTCTGCATCCTTCCAGGGTGCTATGGAATCTACTGCTGCTCTAGTCGAGTCGTTGGGCGACTTCGTTGTAGATGAGTTGTTTGGCGTTTTCGATGGGGCCGGGGAGGAAGGTTCCGGCGGCCATTTTGTGTCCACCGCCGCCGAATTTGGTGGCGATCTCGCTGACGTCGATCGCGCCGCGGCTGCGCAGCGAGCAGCGGATGCGCCCGTCCTTGAGCTCCACGAACAGCGACGAGACCTTCACCGAGGCGATGCGGTGACATTCATTGATCAGGTTCTCGGTGTCCGGGTAATCCGCGCCGGTGCGCTCGAAGTCTTCCTGGAGGATGTACTGCGAGGCGTACCGCTCGTCGAGCTGGAGCTCGAGCCGCTCGAGCATGCGCAGCATCAGCTTGAAGCGTGACGCGGAGAAATTCTGGTATAGCTCGTCATAGACCTTCGTGGGATTGACGCCCCGGTCGATCAGATCGGCACAACTGCGGTAGGCGCGACTGCTGGTGTTGTTGAACTGGAACCACCCGGTGTCGGTGGCGATGGCTACGAACAGGGCCTCGGCGATCTGGGGTGTGATGGTCCAGCCGGTGTGCTTGAGGAAATCGAGCAGGACCAGGCCGGCGGCAGCGGCCGTCGAGTCCGTGATTTCCACCTGCCCCAATCCGTCGGAGGTGACGTGATGGTCGAACACCAGCACGGGCGTCTCGGCCTGCTTGAGGTATTCCTCAAAGCGGGGCAACTGGCTGACGCTGTTGGTATCGACGATGATGATGAGATCGACCTGACCGAACGCGCCGCTCGTGAGGTCCTCGACCTGTACGTTGTGGCCGAGGACCGGGACGGGCTCGTCGAACAGGAAGCCGTACCACTGCGGCATGGGAGAAAGCAGCAGCGGCCGGGCGGTTTTGCCCAGGTTTCTCAAGATCGCGGAGATCACGGCGATGCACCCGCAGGCGTCGCCGTCCGGTTTCATGTGGGTGGTGATTAAAACGTTGTTGGCATTCTCAATCAGCGCAATCGCTTGCGTATATGCTTGCTCTTGTGTCATGCGTATCCTTCACGTGTCAAAGCAATGAAATCCTGCCGGCCGGAGGAGCCGGGAGGATATACGGAAGGGGTAGATTATAGAGGTTCCTCCGCCCAGTGCAAGCGCCGGTGTGGGCCGAATTGCATGTGCGGAAAGGATGTCTGCGCCGACGATTCCCGGGGCGCGGTCCCCCGATCAGTCGTGCTCGAAGATCATTTTCTGCACGTCCACGCCCTCCACGGCTTCGAGCTTCTCGATCAGTTCGAAAATCGGCTTCTCATCGCCGGCCAGCTCGAGCAGGACCAGTCCGTTGGGCGAGCAGAAACTCTCCGAGACGGCGTGCAGCCCGATCCGGGTCTTGATGCTGCAGCCGTACTCGGTGAGCAAGTCCTGCACCTCACGGGCATGATGCACGCGGTCGGTGATATGAACGCCTATCACGATATGTCTTGGCTCAGCCATCTCAATCTCTCTTCGTCGTCTGTTCGAGAACCGCTCTGGCCTGGCGGCAGTCCTCGGCAATCTGCGCCACGAGTTTCTCGGGTGTGCTGAATTTGTGCTGGCTGCGCAGGCGCCCAATGAAATCCATCGCCATCCACTTGCCGGTCATGTCGCCGACGTTGTCCACGAGCAGGTGGGCCTCGATGAGCAGCGGATACTCCTCGCCGAACGTTCTGGCCTGCCCGATACTGAAGACGGCGGGGACGTGCTCGTTCTTCTGCAGCAGATCGTCCGCCGTGTCGGAGGTCTCGACCAAGCCGGCATAGACGCCGTCGGCCGGAATGATCTGTTTGGGTTTGCCCATGTTCAACGTGGGAAACCCCAGCTTTCGCCCCCGGCCCCAGCCCGAGACGATAGGCCCGCTGAGCCGGTAGGGGCGCGACAGGGCCGCCGCGGCTTCGGCGACGTGGCCGCTTTGCAGCATGTAGCGGATCAGCGTGCTGGAGACCCGCATGTGCTTGCCCGAGGGCAGTTGCATTTGCCTGGCTGCAACGACGATCGTGTCGAACCCTTTCGTGCGTCCGAACTGCCGCAACGTCTCCACGTCGCCGGCGCGACCGGCGCCGAAGTTGAAGTCGTCCCCTTCGACGATGGCGGCCGGCTGGATCGCCGCCATCAGGAACTTGTCCACAAAGCCTTCCGGCGACAGCTCCAGCAGGGCCTTGTTGTCCTCCAGGACGATAATGCAGTCGTCGGCGTAGTCTTTGAGCAGGTGCAGCTTCATCGGCAGGGGCGTCAGGACGCCGGGCGCCTTCTCCGGCTGGAGAATGGCGACCGGATGCGGCTCGAAGGTCATCACGACGATCTCGGCGTTTTTCTCGACGGCGGTCCGGCGGGCGGTCCGCAGAATTTCCTGATGGCCCACGTGGACGCCGTCGAAGTTGCCGATCGTCAGCACGCACCCCTTCCGCACCCGGCGGCATTCTTCCATGGACGTTAGTACTTTCATCGTAGCAAGCTCTTCATCGGCTTCCTGGATCTGCACGGTCAGTCATCGCCCGCTGCAGGGCACAACAGGACCCGGCGTTTCGTCAGAATAGGTAAGAGTGTATCGTGTGACTGCCGCGACGCAACGGCTTTTTGAACCTGAGCTGCGCCGGGTGTACGCGGGGATGTCCGGAATGGTGGCGGGAGGCGGGGACGCAGAGGCAGAGGGATCGAGTCGCGGGTGCCTTAGCTTCCGTTTCGTTCTTTCAGTTGGGCCAGGCGTGCCTCGGCACCGGTGTAGGCGGGATAGAACACCCTGATTTCCTCGAGGGTAAATTCGGCCTTTGTCGCATGTCCGACCTTCTCATAACACAGCGCCAGCATGTCCAAAGCCGCTTTGTGGCAGACAAACTCGTCTTTGCGATCCTGCTTTGTCTTGTCGGGTCCGAGCGTTCGCACGCGCTCGAAGTAGGGAATGGCCTGCTGATGCTGCTCGTCCTGGACGTACATCAGGCCCAGCTCGAAGTGAGCCGGCCCGTTAGCGGCGTCGGCCTCCGTGGCTCGATGGTAGGCCTCGTACGCCATCTCCCGATTGCCCTGGGCCTTGTAGATGCGGGCCAGTTGATGCCACGCTCGGCTGTTGTCGCCGTCCAGCAGGAGGGCCTTGTTGCACTGTCGTCGGCAGTCTTCGTTCAAGCCGAAGTCGGCGTAAGCCTCGGCGCGGCTGAGGATATGGCTGACCATGAGCGGGCGCATGGCGATCAGCGCCAGGATGACAAAAATCACGCTCCAGGAGCCTTTGATGGCGATTTCTCTATAATCGCGCTTGCGACCGCGACGTTTTGGAAGGATGATCTGGCCGTTCAGCATATCGCACCCGTTAACCAACGACGATGTAGTACAGGCCGAAAACCACGAGCATATTGCCGGCGAGCAACTGGATTCGCTGTTCCACCGAGCACATGCGGGTCCGCAGCCGTTTGATCAAGCCTGGTTTGAGCAGGGCAGCCACCACTCCGACGCCCAGAACCGGCAGCGCCTGTCCCAGGGCGAAGCTGACAAACAGCATCCAGCCGTATGGAGACAGATTTCCGGTTGCCACCATGCCGCCCAAAACGATCACCCCGGCGCCACAGGCCGGACAGGACGGAATCGTGAGCAAACCCGAGCCGAACCCAAGCAACAAAGCGCCGCACAGGCCAGCCTGGCCCGGGTGATCGGCGATGCGCTGCCACCTCTGAGGCAGGACCTGGGGACTTACCAGGCCGGATAGGAACAGCCCGGTAACCAGGAGCAGAACGCCGAAACCCCAGAAGAAGAGCTGGTTGATCTGGAGCAGCCCCAGGGGCGATTCGCCCGCCGAAGCCGCCAGCACGCCCAGAAGAACGGAACTGATAACCAGGCCCAGTGCGAAGCAGCCCGTCAGGACCAGCGATTTCTTCCTGCTGTTGCTCGGTCCGGCTATGTACGCGAGCAGAATCGGCAGCCGGAAAACGGCACAGGAGCTCAGAGAGGCCGCAGCACCAATCCAGAGGACAAGCCAAAAGGCCTGGGAAGACGTGTCGCTCAGAGCTCTTTCCAACGTCGGGATCACGGCAATTCTCTTTCAAACAGGGCCTCGAAAGGCCGATTCCTGACACATCACGCACCGCCCGGAGGCGGCGACAGAGTTACACCTAAACTCTACGAAATAAGAATCGCACGAGGAAATATGCAACTAAGTTGCAAATCCTTCGTATATCTCATATAGTGTTTTCTCGGGGGGGCCAGATTTGGTGTTTGTAGGAGTGTGACCGGGTATGCACGGGCGACTTACTGGCATTCTTTCCGAGCTGCGATCTCACGCACCCTTTACATTCTTCGGGGCGGCGACCGGAGTGGTGTGTATGCTCATCTTCAAAAACGTCGGTTCGGAAGTGAGCCATCGGCTTTTTCAGGTCTTTCATCCGGCCCACGTGGTGCTCTCGGCGATGGTTACGGCCTCGCTATACGCCCTATACCAGCAAAAGAGGAATCTCCTGACGATTCTGCTGGTCGGTTACGTCGGCGCCGTGGGGGTCGCTACGCTGAGCGATTGCGTCCTGCCGTTTTTCGGTGAGACGATCCTGGGCGTGGCTGTTCCCGTACACGGGCATTTGCACGAATCTCCGGCCGAACACGAGCATGAAACCGAGGGGCCCGCGAACGAGCACGACGCCGACGAACCTTCCCACGCGGATGAGGCCGCGCACGAACACGAGGCCGAGGCCGCGGGCGCCGCGCACGAGGAAGAGGATCACGATAGGACCGCCGGGTCGGAGTCGCATGAAGGGCCCCGAATTCACCTGGGTTTCATCGAGGACTGGTACCTGGTAAATCCCGCGGCGGTGCTGGGCGTGTTGATCGCCTTCTTCCTGCCGCACACGAAATTCCCCCACGCCGGTCACGTTTTGATCAGTACGTGGGCCTCCTCGTTTCACGTTCTCATGAATACGCACACGACGCTCTCGCCGGTGATGCTGGCGGGGATGTTGATCGTGCTCTTCGTGGCGGTCTGGCTGCCTTGCTGCATCAGTGACATTGTGTTTCCCATGCTCTTCGTGGCCCCGAATGGTGTGAACATCGGCCATCACCATCACCACCACGGCCCGGAGGCATCCTCGTGAGCGCGCACGCCGCCAGGAAGGCCCGGGGCATGTTGAAAGCGGCGGGGCTGTACTGCACGCAGGCGCGCATGGGCGTGCTGGAAGCGCTCATGGAGGCGTCGAGCCCTCTGCCGCAGGATCGGATCGCCGAGCAAGTCGCCGCCGGTGCGTTCGACAAGGTCACGATCTATCGAACGCTCGAATCTCTCACGCAGGCGGGCCTGGTGCACCGTGCCTTCATGCACAGCCGCGCCTGGCATTTTGAGCTGGCGGATCATTGTACGGAGAAGCAGTGCCACCCGCACTTCACCTGTCTAAACTGCGGCCAAACCCGTTGCCTCACGGACACGTCGCTGCCGATGGTCAAGATCCCCCACGACGGTTTCGTGGTAAGCCGCCAACAGGTGCGGCTCGAAGGGCTTTGCCCCGACTGCGCGGCAAAGTCGCGACAGCCATGAGAATCCGGCTCCCGCAACGAGATCTCCACAAGAGGACTTTTGAGAATAATCGCAGGAAATCTAAACATCTGACGGCCTGGTTTCCGATAAAAACGGAAATGACTTTACGAACAAAGCTATTCGTTGGACTGTTGCTGCTGGGATGGATGACGACGGGGTGTCGAGGCCCGGGAGGGCCCGCGCCCAGCGTGGTTCTCGAAGAAGACACGATTTCCGTCGAGGATCTGGCCTCGCGGCTGGGTCTGCGCGTCGACGAACGGACCGATACGTTCATTATCCTCAAGAACGCGACCAATACCGTGCTGATTTTCACCCACAGTGACGGCCGCTTCTTCGTCAACGGCAAGCCCATCGGTCCCGTCGGCAAGATCCGCAAAGCCGGCGGTACCGTTTTCGTCTCGGCGACGCTTGCTGCGCGGATTCGCCCCCACTTGGGCGCGGGGACGGCGCCGCCTCCCGTGGTCACGCGCCCGCCGACGGGCGTGGTGGTCATCGACCCGGGGCACGGCGGCAAGGACCCCGGCACCACCAGCGTCCACGGCGTGCAGGAAAAACGCATCAACCTGCAGGTCGCCACGAAAGTGGCCTCGATCCTGAGTCGCCGGGGCGTCAGTGTCACCCTGACTCGCCGGGACGATCGCTTCATCGAGCTGGAGGATCGCGCCGATGTAGCCAACCGCCGCCGCGCGGACCTCTTCGTCAGTCTGCACGGCGACTCGGCCCCCGATCGCTCGGTGCAGGGCTTCACGCTGTACATCGCGCGGGCCGCGTCCCCCGAATCCTACAGTGCCGCCCGCGCCATCGGACGCGCCATGACCGGCACCGGCCTGGAAGATCGCGGCATTCGCCGGGCCGACTACCGCGTCCTCGTGCACACCCGGGGCCCGGCCGTCCTCGTCGAGATGGGCTATCTCTCCAACGCCTGGGAGGCCTCGCGCCTCCAGGACAACGCCTTTCAGAACCGCCTCGCCGCCGCCATCGCCAACGGAATCCTGGCCTACTTGCGCTGATCCTACGCCTGCGCCCTTGATTTCACGCGCCCGCCCGGGTATTATAAGACGTATACGAAGCAAGGCCACCGTACGGGCGGTCAAACCGACCTCTCGCAACGGGGTTTCTCTGAGGCGCCGACACGATGTCGAGAAAGGGGCCATATGATGAAGCGTCAAGCCTTCACACTGATCGAGCTGCTCGTCGTCATCGCCGTCATCGCCGTTCTCATGGCCATTCTCATGCCCGCGCTGAACCTGGCGAGGGACCAGGGCCGAAAGATGGCCTGCGCCAACAATCTCCACAGCCTGGCGCTGGCGAATCACCTCTACGCGGTCAACAACGATAACTGGGCCGTACCGTGCCGCTTCATCACAGACCAGGGAACCACCCTCTGGACCGCCAATGCCCAGTACCGCAAGTACATCGGCTACGAAGGCGAGGAAGATATGCCGGGGCAATCCGTCGTACAGACCCCCAAGAAGTACAAGTGCCCCAGTGACACGCAGAAGGCCTGGCTCCACGCCTACGACGTCGAGTCAGGCAACACGCGCGGAACCCTCGTCAGTTACGGCTACAACATCGAAGACTGGTTCCCCTCGGTCGGCTCGCCCTCCTGGAGCGGAACAATGGATATGAGCGTGCTGGGCTACAAGGTCTCGAGCATCTCGCAGCCGGCGCGGAAGCTCCAGTTCAACGAGGCCCACGACTGGTGGAGCAAGTGGCGCGGCGCCAACTACATCGACGGCTGGGACGTGCTCGGCCAGGATGGCACCGTGCAGGATTACAAGAACGCCGGGTGCGGCGGGCCCACCATGTACCGCCACAACGAGGCCGCCAATCTCGCCTTCTACGACGGACACGTCGAGAGCTGGCGCAAGGAAAAGCTCTGGGTCCCCGAACACGCCGAGCCCCCATACCAACCCGACATCTGGGTCGTCAAAAGAGACATCTGGCAAAAAAACGGCGGCGGCTCATAGGACTGGATGCCCATTGAAGCGACGTGCTCGTTCGGGTATAATGGCGCCATGACGGCGAAAGAAAAAGCTGTTCAGGCGGTGCAAGCGCTGCCCGATGACGCCTCCATCGAGGACGCCATGGAGCGACTGTTTCTGCTGGCCAAGGTTGAGAAGGGTCTCCGGCAGGCGGACGCAGGCGAACTGATCTCTCACGAAGAGGTCAAGGAGCGCATGGCCAAATGGCTCAGGTGAGGTGGACCCCTCAGGCTGCGGGCGACCTCGATGCTATCCCGTAGACAGTCTCGTCAAGAGACTTGAGAGTGATGTGATATTCATACCACAGTTTCAGCGTAGCTTCGTTTGGTCAATAAACCAAGCCTCGCGGTTTATTGAGTCTCTTCTTCTGGGTTTGCCCGTTCCGGGCATCTTTCTATCGAAAGAACCAGAAACCGGTAAATTGTTGATTATAGATGGACAGCAACGTCTGAAAACACTTCAGTATTTCTACCAGGGCGTTTTTCACAATGGCAGAGAGTTTTCGCTCCAAAATGTGCAAGACCGCCTCCTCGGAAAGACTCATCGCACCCTTGATCAAACAGATGAGAACATCCTGGATGATTCAATCATCCAGGCGACGGTTGTGAAGCAGGATGAGCCGTCGGATGATGAGAGCAGCATTTATCATATTTTCGAGCGGTTGAATACTGGCGGCACGCAACTGCAGCCGCAAGAGATAAGAGCCTGCATTTTCCATGGGCCTTTCAACGATTTGCTGAATGAGCTGAACGATGAGCCAGCTTGGCGGCGGGTATTCGGACGCCACAGTAAGAGGCTCAAGGCCAGGAGTTGATCTTGCGATTCCTCGCGCTTTTCTTCAATATTGATGATTATGAGCGACCCATAAAGGAATTCCTGAACGACTACATGGGGAAGAATAGAAGACCGGCGAGAGAGAGCGCCGAACAACTTCGCACGGCCTTTCTGCCAACGATACGTTTCGTCAGCAGCGTTCTGGTGGGCAGGCCCCGCAGAGGCGACGCGATTGCGGGTTTGCATGTAAAGGCTTTTCGGGAAAAGCGGTTATGGTTTTTGTGTTCTTTGGCTCTTTGGCGAGCGGTTGGGGCGGAGGGGCCTGGGGCGGCTTTGGTGTGGACTTGGCGGGGGCCAGTCGGTAGGATGGCGGCCATGAAAACGTATCCATTGATATCGGTTCCGGTGTTCAAAGAGCGGATCTGGGGTGGGCAGACGTTGCGGGAGGCCTTCGGCAAGGACCTGCCTGCCGGCGCGCGGATCGGAGAGAGCTGGGAGGTGGCGGACCTGCCGCAGGGCCAATCGACCATCGCCAACGGCGAATTTCAGGGTCGCACGCTGGGCTCGGTGGTCGCTCAATATCCGGAAGAGATCGCGGGCCGGCGGGATTTCCCGACGCCGTTTCCGCTGCTGATCAAGCTGCTCGACGCTCGCGACATCCTCAGCGTGCAGGTGCATCCGGACCCGGCGACGTGCCGGCGGATGGGCCGGGGCCAGCCCAAGACCGAGTGCTGGTACATCATCCGGGCCGAGCCCGGCGCGTACATCTACAAGGGCCTCAAGCAGGGCGTTACGAGAGAAGCCTTCGCCCGCGCGATTGAAGAGGGTACCACGGCCGAACTGCTCGCGAAGGTCCCCGTCGAGGCGGGGCAATGTCACTTTCTGCCCGCCGGCACGCCGCACAGCATCGGCGCCGGCCTGCTCATTGCCGAGATTCAAACGCCGTCGGACACGACCTACCGCGTCTTCGATTGGAACCGGGTCGACGATGCGGGCCGGCCCCGGGAACTGCATATCGCCGAAGCGCTGGAGAGCATTCATTTCGACGCCTCCGGCGACGAACTCGGCGTCACGACGGTGGGCCGGCTGGTCGATTGCGAATACTTCAAGGTCGACAAGGGCCACCGGGCCGCCGGCTGCGAGCTTCTGCTGTCACCGGGTCGGATGAAGACGCTGGTCTTCCTCAGCGGCGGCGGGGTGATTGTCTCGGCCGAGGCCGAGCCGGTAGCGTTCAAGGCCGGCGACTGTCTCATCGTCCCGGCCGCGTTCAGCGGCGCCGCGACGTTCGAGAAAGAGACGCAGTACCTCAGTGTGACCATCTGACCGCTCTTTGGTCAATGCGATAGTACGCCGCGCAGGCCTTTCATCCTGAGGTAGCCCTTGCGCCAGACGATGAGGCCGGAGGCGGCGAATACCAGGACGTAGACAACCGCCGCGTAGCGGGTGCGGATCTGGCTCATCGCCAGGCCGATGACCGCGTAGAGGCCGGCCAGACCATAGCAGACCGCCACGGTCTTCTTCAGCGACAGGCCCCGGTCGATCATCTGGTCGTAGATGTGTCCCCGGTCGGAGACGAAGAGGGGGCGGCGGTTGAGCAGCCGGCGCAGGACGGCCACGGCCGTGTCGAGGATGGGCAGGCCGAAGACGACCACCGACGCCAGCCACCAGCGGGGCACGCCTTCGGCGAACATGATCATCAGAGCCGCCACGACGAAGCCCAGGAGCATGCTGCCGGCGTCGCCCATGAATATCTTGGCCGGATGCCGGTTGAAGGGCAGAAAGCCGCCGACGCCGCCGACGAGACTCAGGCAGATCACAATCCGCACCGGGTCGCCGAAGTTGCTGAAGCCCCAGGTGGCCAGGTGGATCGCCAGCAGCAGCATGGCGGTGGAGATGATCGCGGTGACGCCGGCACAGAGCCCGTCGAGCCCGTCGAGCAGGTTCAGCGAGTTCGTCGCGCCGAGCACGAAGAACGTCACGATCAGCACGTCGAGGACGACTTCGACGTCTCGGGGCATGGGCAGGCCAAGCGGCTCGGCGATGCGGCGCAGGTTGGGGCTGATGCCGACCAGCAGCAGGAGCACGCCGGCGAGGACCTGGCCGAGAAACTTATGGCGAGGGCGAAGGTCGAGAACGTCGTCGGCCAGGCCGACGAAGCAGGCGATGGCGGCGCCGGCCAGAATGCCCAGCAGCCAGCACAGCGCCTGCCCAAAGGCGGGCTCGGCGCGCAGCAGGTAGATGCCGGCGAAGACGCCGACGGTCAGCCCGACCAGCATTCCGACGCCGCCCAAGTAGGCGATGGGCTCTCTGTGAGTCTTGACGAGGTCGTCGGGCCGGTCCACGATGCCGAAGCGCAGGGCGACCTTCTTGCACAGGGCGGTGGCGGCCAGGGCGCTGACGAAAGCGGCCGCCGGCACGGGCCAGAACTGGAGCACCCAGCGAAGCGGTCGGTCCGTGCCTATGAGCGAATCGAGCATCAGAGCCTCGTGCCTTTGGCGTCGGGCGGCTCGAGCCAGACTTCGGCGTCGTAGCGCAGCATGACGAGGCCGTCCTGGAATTTGTCGAAGCCGATGCGGGGCCGTTTGCCGGTCAGCTCCTGGAGGATCCAGCGGGGAAAATCGGCTCCGGCCCGGATCGACAGCGGCACGCCGCCTCCGAAGCGGGGATTGATCTCGATGAACTTGATCTGGTTACGCTTCGTGAGGAAAAGCTGCAACGTCACGACCCCGGGACCGGCCCCGAGGGTCTCGGCGAGCCTCCGGCTCTCGTCCATGATCCGGGGGTGTTTGGCGGTCTGTCCCTTGCTGACCTCTCCGGAGCGGACCTCGATGCGCCGGCGCGGAACGACGCAGCGAACGCGCATGTCGAAATCGATGTACACGTCGCAGGTGTACTCGGTCCCCTCCATCAGCTCCTGGCAGATGGCGTTGGGGATTCTCCGGGCCTGCCAGCGCAGCTCGGCGGGCGTGTGGACGATGGCGTTGTCACGGCCGGCGTACCCGTCCCAGCGTTTGAGGAAGCGCGGCCAGGCGAGCTGCCGCTTGCGGTCGGCCGCGAGGGTGGTGCGCACGCTCATGGTCTCCGGCGTGCCGAACCCGTGCCGCGTCAGGAAGCCGAACGTGCGCCGCTTGTCCCGGCAGATGTCGATGGCTTCGGGATCGGAGACGAGCACGCGACAGCCCAGACGCTCGAACCGCGATTTGTTCCGGGCCAGCAGCGGCAGATCGAGGTCCACCGTGGGGACCAGCAACCGGATGTCACGCTCGCGCACGATGGACAAGAGCTGACTGATGTAGCGGGCGTGGGTGGTCGGTTTGACCAGGAACGCCTCGTCGCACAGTTGCAGCGCCGGGCTCAGCGACGTGGTGTCGGTGCCGCAGAAGCAGGCGGGCAGGCGCAGCTTCCGGGCGGCCCGGGCAAAAGAGCGCAGCAGCGACACGCGCCGGCCGATGCAGGTGAAGAGCACGGCGATCCGGCCCCCGCCTTGCCCCGGGCGCGTCGGTCGCATGGTGTCGGCCGTTGTCATGTCGACCGGTGATCTGCCCATGTTGTCTCCTGCCCACGTTCGTGACGGCGGCGACGTGCCAGCTTCATCATAAGAAGGATGAGATCGTGGATCAACCATGCATCCTCGGTGCCGACGGTCGTCATTTGTTTGACATTGTTCATAAAGGCATATAAACTAAAATATTTAACAGGTAAATCGGTGAAAAAGGGTTTGGAGTTTAGGGACTGTCGGTGGCCCGTTGAAACAGGCCTCGCAAACGTTCGGGAGAAGCACATTGTTGAAGGTTCACGAAAATCCGCCCATCATGTGGCCTCCGGTGGAGTCCGTCCGGCTCTTCGAGGGGCAGTGGTGGGTCGCGCATACCAAGAGCAGAAATGAAAAGGCCCTGGCCCACGATCTGATGGCGAAGGATGTCAGCTACTTTCTGCCGATGACCTGGAAAGTGCGGCGCAGCAGCCACCGAACGATCAAATCGCTGCTGCCGCTCTTTACGGGCTATCTGTTCTTCTGCGGCAACGAGAACGACCGGGTCGAGCTGCTCAAAACCAATCGCGTGGCGAATCTTCTGGTGGTGACGGATCAGGACGTTCTGGTCAAAGAGCTCGTTCGATTCGAGCAGGCGCTGCGTGCCGGGGCGCCGCTGGTGCCGCACAAATACATCGAAAAAGGCCAGTGGTGCCGGGTGATCGCCGGCCCTCTGCTCGGCCTGGAGGGCATTGTCATCCAGACCCGGGGCAATACGCGTCTGGTGCTTCAGATCGATATGCTGGGCCAGGCTGCCAGCGTTGAGATCGACGTCGATATGATTGAGCCCGTGCCGAAGCCGCCGGAACGCTCCTGACGGGCGGGGAACAGAGTTAAACGGGCACCGCCGGTTGGCCGAAGAGAAGGTGTGTGGCCCCGGCGTTGGGGGCCGCGCGACGAGCGCATGCCGCTGACTGCGTTGGCGAGGTATACAGAGTGATTATTCGGACCAAAGCCTATCCTAGAGTGGGGCTCATAGGAAACCCCTCGGACGGCTATTTCGGCAAGACCATCTCGTTCGTGTTCAGCAACTTCCAGGCCGAGGTGGTCCTATATGAGACGCCGGAGCTGGAAATTCTGCCCAGCGAGAAAGACCGCTCGTGCTTCGCGAGCATCGACGGGCTGGTGCGGGACGTGCGCCTGCACGGCTACTACGGCGGGATTCGCCTGCTCAAGGCGACGGTCAAGAAGTTCTACGACTACTGCCGGGCCAATCAGATCGACCTGCACGCCAAGAACTTCACGATCCGCTACGAATCCAACATTCCCCACGGGGTCGGCCTGGCCGGCTCCAGCGCGATCATTACGGCGTGCCTGCGGGCTTTGATGGCCTTTTACGGGGTCAGCATCCCCAAGTACGTACAGGCCAATCTGGTCCTGGAGGCCGAGGTCGAGGAGTTGCATATTCCGGCCGGCCTGCAGGACCGGGTCATTCAGGTCTATGAGGGCCTGGTATACATGGATTTTGCAAAGGACATCATGTCCCGGCAGGGATACGGCAGCTACGCGCCGCTCGATCCCAAGCTTCTGCCCCGGCTCTACGTGGCCTACCGCGACGACCTTGGCGAGCCGACGGAGAAGTTCCACAACAACATTCGGCACCGCTTCGAGCAGGGCGAGCGCAAGGTGGTCAACGCCATGCGCTTCTGGGCCAACCTGGCCGACAAGGTCAGGAAGTGTCTCGTCAGCGGAGACCCCGCGCAGATCGGGGCGCTGCTCGACGCCAATTTCGACAGAAGACGACAGATCTACCAGCTCAGCGAAGAGAATCTGCGCATGGTGGAGGCCGCCCGCTCGGTCGGGGCCAGCGCCAAGTTTACCGGTTCGGGCGGCGCCATCGTCGGCACGTACGCCGACGATGGCATGTTCAGTGATTTACGCAAGAAGCTGCGGAAGCTCCACGTCAAGCTCATCAAGCCGAAAATTGTCCCCGGAAAAGGAAACGCCAGATTATGATTCGCAAGGCCGTCATTCCCGCCGCCGGTTTCGGGACCCGCTTCCTTCCGGCCACGAAATCACAGCCGAAGGAGATGCTGCCGATTGTGGATACTCCCGTGATTCAGTACGTGGTAGAAGAGGCCGTGCAGGCCGGGATCACCGACCTGCTCATGGTCATCGGCAAGGGCAAGCGGGCCATCGAGGAACACTTCGACCGCAGTTTTGCTCTCGAGGCGCAGCTCGAAGCGCGAGGCAAGACGGCCGAACTCGAGGCGATGCGGCGTATCTCCGACCTCGCGGACATCTATTTCGTCTGGCAGAAGCAGATGCGCGGGCTTGGGGACGCGGTGTACTGCGCCCGATACCACGTGGATGACGAACCGTTTCTCGTGCTCCTGGGGGACACGCTGATCGATGCGGAGGTGCCGGCGGCCCGCCAGCTCGTGACGCTTTTCGAGGAACTCCAGCAGCCGATCGTACTGCTGGAAGAAGTTGAGCCCAAGCGGGTCAGCCTGTACGGAATCATCGACGGGCAGGAGGTCAGGCCCGGCGTCTATCGCATCAACGACTTCGTCGAAAAGCCCCGTCCGCAAGACGCACCTTCGCATCTGGCGATTTCCGGGCGGTATCTGCTCACGCCGGACGTCCTGGAGTGCATCCGTCAGACGGGGCTGGACGCCAACGGCGAGGTCCAGCTCACCGAGGCGCTGCGCACGCTGGCGCGGAAGCGGCCGATGTATGGACTGAAGCTGAAAGGCCGGCGCTGTGACATCGGCAACAAGGAAGGATTCATCCGGACGAACATCGAGTTCGCCCTGAAGCGCGAGGATATGGCCGGCGATTTGCGGCGATACCTCGTCGAGCTTGCCGGGCGGCTGTGACGCCCCGGGCGAAACCTCCGCAACGACGATTCTCTTTGAAAAGGACGGATACTCAGCATGAAAGCCGTAGTTACCGGAGCAGCAGGTTTCATTGGTTCCCATCTGACCGAGCGACTCTTGAAGGACGGCTGGGCGGTGGTCGGCGTGGACAACTTCGACGATTTCTACGACCCCGCCATCAAGCGGCGCAATCTGGCCGCCTGCATCGCCAACGAGGATTTCACGCTGGTCGAGGCCGACATTCGGGACAGGGCGTCCATGGAACGCGCCATTTCGGACGATACCGACGTCGTGATCCATCTGGCCGCCAGGGCGGGGGTGCGGCCGTCCATCGAGCAGCCTGAGCTTTATACCGACGTCAACATCAACGGGACCGTCGTCCTGCTCGAAATCGCACGCGAGCGGGGTTTGAAGCGCTTCATCTTTGCCTCGAGCTCCAGCGTCTACGGCAACAACGAGAAGGTCCCGTTTTCAGAAGACGACAACGTGGATTTCCCCATCTCGCCGTACGCGGCCACGAAGAAGGCCGGTGAGCTGATTTGTCACACGTATCATCATCTCTACGACATCTCGATGATCTGTCTGCGCTTCTTCACCGTGTACGGCCCGCGGCAGCGGCCGGACCTGGCCATCCACAAATTCGCCCGGCTCATCGAGGCGGGTGAGCCGGTCCCCGTCTACGGCGACGGTACGATGATGCGCGACTTCACCTACATCGACGATATCATTCACGGTGTCATTGCCTCGATCGGCAGATGCACGGGCTACGATATCTACAACCTCGGCGAGTCGCAGCCGATTTGCGTCAACGATCTTATCTCGGAATTGGAAGACGCGCTCGGCAAGAAAGCGATTCGCAACCATCTGCCGCTGCAGCCGGGCGACGTGGACCGGACCTACGCCGACGTCGCCAGGGCCGAAAAGGAGCTTGGCTATCGGCGCACCACTGACATCCGCACCGGCCTGGCTCAGTTCGTGGCCTGGCTGCGCCAGGACGCGTAACGCAGGCCATTGTCCAGAGCAGATGCGGGAGCACCCAATGGCTGAAACACGCAGAGACACCCTGAGGCTCAATCCCGGCCGTGGCCCGAAGCGGCCTTCAATGGCAGCAGTTTCGATTCTTCTCTTGTCTGCCCTGGTATGTACTCAGAAGACTCACGGAGCAAACCGCCCATCCGGCATGGATGCGGAACTGAGGGCGAAATACAAAGCTGCGGCACCGTTGAATCACACCGTCAAGATCACCAGGGCCGGCAGCGTCCTGAAGCTTGACTACGAACTTGTCGGCACCGATGGAAAAGCATATTCCCTCTGGAAGATTCGCGATCGAAGCAAGCCAGCGTTCTCAGTCTATCGAGACAACGTCAAAGTAGGCGGCGGCACATTCGAGTTCGGCTGAGGCGGATCTTGGTGTTCGTACTCGTGGCGAGTACCCTACCATGTGTCCGGCGACCTGCAAATCGTCGTCTCGGCCGATATAGGCGAGTTCGGCCCCACAGACGGCGAGCCCGTCACGTATCATTTCAACCCCCTCTATCACGCCCAGGGCATGATCCCATGGTTGCTGTTGCCGTTGGCCTTTGTCGCTCTCCGAGAGAATCGGACACCACGAGCCGCATGGATTCTCGCCCCGATCGCATTGTTGGCCACGGTATATCTGGTCGTGATCAGGATGATGCGGGTGACCTCCGGGAGTGCGGCCCAGTTGCATGTGATGTTTACGATCATCGTTCTCGGATTGTCCATGGTCTGGCTGCTTGCCGAACGCATTGGACGTCGAAATCGCTTTGTCACGTTCCTGCTGGCGAGCCTGATCTACTTCGGTTTCCTGGGCGTCAGCCTGCTGGCCAACGGACGGAGCCGGGATGTCACTGCGATTGCGTCTCTCGCAGCCGTTTCGATTCCGGCGATTCTATTGGCCCTTTTTCTTGCCACGCCGCACTGTACAAAGCCTTTCCACGGCGCTCGATTCGTCGCATGGGTCGGGGTCGCGCTGTTTGTCGCGTTACTGGTCACATTTTCGGTAATCATGTTCGTGTTCTACCGGCCCTCGAACCGTTCGATTGAGAGTCTGCTGAGGGAATTGCTGATCGCCTCCTTCTTCGGTAGCCTGATATACTACGCGGGCCTGCTGCCGTTCCTGGTTTTGCTGTTGGCGAATCCCTTCTGGCGAAAACGCCTTGAGGCCGTTCTGGGGCTCCAGACGGAGGTTCCTTCGTAGTCTTGATCTTGCGTGCCGGCGAATCTCCATTAAGGCTTGCAGGGGGCTTGTATCTCCGTTATTCTCGCGGCCCTATGGATACTCTGGGACAGAGTTTGTGTGGATGTGACAGCCCGGCATGGGACGGTCGAGCGTCTCCCTGTGCGGAATGGCGCCCTCGGCATTTTTTTTGAGCCGTCCCAAAACGTACGTCGATGCAGTGCCCACGGACATGTGGTGACATCTTGATAGGAGGACAACCCAATGGCAGACAAGAAAGCAGACCTGGCCGGCCCCGGAATTGGTGACTACGCAGAACTCGAGAAGATTCTGCCCGACGACTACAGCACGCCGCTTTCGCCGAAAGAGACGCAGATTGCGATCTACGCGGCGAAGGACTACATCGAGGAGCATTTGTGTAAAGAGCTGAATCTGATTCGCGTCCAGGTGCCGCTGATCGTGGACGTCGAGAGCGGCGTCAACGACATGCTGGATCGCGACGGGTCGCGTACGCCGATTCAGTTTCACATCTCCAACGACTACGACAAGAACCCCGTGGACGCCCAGGTCGTGCAGGCCGCGACGAAATGGAAACGTATGGCGCTCAAGCAGTTCGGCATGGATATCGGCGAAGGTCTGGTCACGGACATGCGGGCCGTGCGGAAGGACTACTTCCTCGACCACGATCACAGCGCCTACGTGGATCAGTGGGATTGGGAACTGGCCATCACCGCCGAGCAGCGCACGCTGGCGTTTCTCAAGCAGGTGGTGCAGAAGCTCTGGAAGGTCCTGAAAGGCGCCGAGCTTCACGTCCAGGAGATGTTCCCTCAGTTGAAGCAGGATCGCTATCCCGACCTGCCGGACGAGTTGACGTTTCTCCACGCCGAGGAGATCCTGGAGATGTACCCGGACCTGCCGCGCAAGGCCCGCGAGACGGCGGTCGTGCAGAAATATCCGGCCATCTTCATTTACGGCATCGGCTGGCCGCTCAAGGACGGCTACCCGCACGAGATGAGGGCCGCCGACTACGATGACTGGGCCACCGACACCAGTGCCGAGACGGGCAAGCCCACGCACGGCCTCAACGGCGATATTCTCGTGTGGAACCCCGTCACGAAACGCCGCCACGAGCTGACCTCGATGGGCATCCGCGTCAACGCCGAGACGCTCAGGCAACAGCTTGAGATGTCGGGCCAGCTCGACATGCTCGAGTTCCCGTACCACCAGGCCATTATCAACGACCAGATTCCGTTGAGCATCGGCGGCGGTATCGGCCAGTCGCGCACGTATATGCTTCTGCTGAAAAAGGCCCACCTCGGCGAGGTCAGCGCCACGGTCTGGCCCAAGATCCTCAAGGACATGTGCCACCGGAAGAACATTCACGTCATCGACTGAGTGAGGTTCGACGATTCGGGCGCTGAGTGGCGGATGCGCTACCGATGCGAGAGGATCTTTGTGTTATGGGACGCTGGCCGGCGTCCACCTCGGCCGGGTTGCATTGGCCGTTTGGCCCGCACCGAGAGTCTGAAACAGGCGGCGCTTGACCTGGGGGCGGAAGACCGGTAGAATTGCCGCCACATTGAACTTGTGTCCTATGGTTGGCCCGGAATAGACGAGCAGCAAGGGTGTACGCGTTCACGCGAAAACAGGCAGGCGGTTACAGGACTCTCGCGGTCGGCATCGCGTTGATGTACATCGCGATCACGTCGACGGTCTCCATGATGCACAGCGACGACTGTCCGTTTTCCGGGCGTCCCGATGCACGCGAGACGTCTTTTCCTTCGGAGGACGGCTGTCCGGCCTGCAAATTCTTGGCCGGCTCGGACTCCGTGGAAGCGCCCTGTGACGCTGCCCCCGTCTTAAGCGAGGTGTCATTCTCAGTCGAATCGGCTCCCGATTCGGTTGTCGTCATCGCCAATTGCTGCGCGGGATCGATTATCCTGCGCGCTCCTCCCGTTTCATCCCTGTCATAGCACGTCGGCCGTTGGCAAGGTGGGCGCGGTCGGGAGAGAACCGTTGTGTCCTCTCCGGCGCCTGCGCGCTATCCTCTGTCTGGACGGCCCCCTTGACGAATCTCATTTTGCACGAAGACAGAAACGGGAGAAGCAGGTATGCGACCAGGAATATGTCTCCTTGTGGCTTGTTGGCTCGCGACGATCACGGCGGGGAATCCGTTGGCAGCCGCCGGGCAACAAGGTCAGGGATCCGAGCTGGAACAGCTCCAGCAGCAGGTCAGCGAGCTCACGCAGCTGATCAAACAGATGCAGGAGCAGCATGACAAGGAAATGGCGAGCCTCAGGGCCGAGATTGAGAAGCTCCGGCAGGCCCCGGGAGAGGCCGAGGAGGCCGAGCCGGCCGACGAGATGGCTTTGCTGCGGGAACTGGCCCAGCAGCAGGCCGGCGGGGAAGCCGAGCCGGAGAAGGCTCCGGAAGAGACGGTCTTCAAAGCGGCCGGCCTGAGCCTGCAAAAGCTCAATCCGGAGATCAGCGCCGCCGGCGATTTTCTTACCTATTACCGCGATCAGAAGGGGGTTCGCAAACGCACCGACGCCGAGATACGCGGCTTGGAACTCAACGTACAGTCCTATCTCGATCCCTTCTCCTACATGAAGGCGACCGCCCACATGAGCGACGAAGGCGTACACATTGAGGAAGTCTACTTCACGCGATTCTCGGCCTTCGCCGGCGCCAATCTCGACGTGGGTCGCTTTCGCCAGCAATTCGGCGTTGTCAACCGCTGGCACGAGGACGCCCTGGATCAGGTTCAGTACCCGATGGCTCTGCGACGCATTTTCGGGGACGAGGGCCTCGGTCAGACCGGCGCCTCGTTGGACTGGACGCTGCCGATGTGGGGACAGGCCCAGCAGGAGTTCACGTTCCAGGTTACCAACGCCGAGAATGAGGCACTGTTCGACGGCAACGCCCTCGGTACGCCTTCACTGCTGTTTCACTACAAGAACTACCGCGACCTTTCCAGAGACGCCTATCTGGAATGGGGCCTCAGCGGCTTGTTCGGCTGGAACGACGAGTGGAACGTGCAGCCGTCCGGAGGCGACGTGAGGACCGAGTATGACGCTTTGGGGACGCGGGTCTTCGGTGCGGACTTGTCGTACCTCTGGGAGCCCATCGACCGGGCGTTGTACAAGAACGTGGAATGGCGTAGCGAGCTCTACGTTCTCAACCGCGATATTCTCGCCCCGGACGACAGCGGGCGCGACACCATCAACGCCTGGGGCGGCTACAGCTACCTCCAGAGCAAAGTCGCCCGGAACCTGATTTTCGGGGTGCGCCTCGATTATTTCGAGCCCGACAGCAAGGACTATGCGGAGACGGCGAATTTGTCTCTGGCCCCCATCGCCTACCTCGACAAGGATCCCCATCGCTGGCAGGTCGGTCCCTATGTCACCTGGTGGCAGAGCGAGTGGGTCCGGCTGCGCGGCGAATACAACTACGCTTGGGGCAACGGCATGGAGCCCCATGAACACATCTTCTGGGGCCAGGCCAACTTCGCCATCGGCCCGCACAAACATGAACGGTACTGATCCCGTGTTCGGAGGTAGATCCAATGACGATTAAAATACACCCATTGTTGTTCGGCCTGCTGCTCGCTTTCGTCCTGCCGCTGGAGGGCGGCTTGCAGGCGGCCCATCATCGTGAGAGAGCGCGCGTGCGCGGGGGGCAGGGCCTCGACGGCGCGAGTCGAGACAGGCCTTTGTGCGTTGTCACCACGTTGCCCGACTACGCGTTTCTGGTCAAGGCCATCGGGGGCGACCGTGTGACGGTCGAGTCGATTGTCCACCCCGTCCAGGACCCCCACCACATCCGTCCCAAGCCGTCTTTCGTGCACATGGTCAAGAAGGCGGACGTCATGATCGCCACGGGTCTGGACCTGGAAATGTGGCTGCCCACCGTGATCAACAAGTCGGGCAACAAGCGCATTCGCAGCGGGGAGGTCGGATATGTCGCAGTCAGCCAGGGGATGACGCTCCTGGAAAAGCCCGCGAACGCTTCTCAGTATGAGGGAGATGTCCATGTCTACGGCAATCCCCATATCATGTGCAGCCCGATCAAGGCCCGGCACGCCGCCAGGAATATCGCCATCGGTTTGATCAAGAACGACCCGGCGGGAAGGAGCTTCTACCAGGCGAATCTCAACAAACTACAGGCCGAGTTCGACAAGCGTCTGTTCGGCGAGAAGCTCACGGCTCTGGGCGGAGATACTCTCTGCCGGCTCGCCGAACAGGGCAAGCTCATCAGCTTTCTCCAGGAAAACAAGCTCCAGGGCGCTCCTTTGATCGATCGGCTCGGTGGATGGATGCGGAAGATGCAGCCGCTGCGCGGGCAGCCCATCGTCGTCTATCACAAGAACTGGAGCTATTTCATGCAGATCTTCGGTCTGGAGGAAGCCGCCACCATCGAGAGCAAGCCGGGCATTCCGCCTTCGCCGAAGCACGTGACGGAACTGGTGGAGATGATGCAGAAGCGAAACGTGGGCATCATCCTGGCCGCCAACTACTTCGACGCGCAGAAAGTCCGGACCGTGGCGACCCGCACCGGGGCCGAGGCCGTGGTTGTGCCGCTCTTCGTCGGCGGCGTGCCCGAAGCCCAGGATTACTTCCAGCTCGTGGATTACTGGGTGGACAACCTGCTGGCCGCGGCCGCCCGAAAAGGGATCGCGGGCAAATAACGCGAGCGACCTTGAGGACGAGAATATGTCAGAAGCGATGCGATTGTTCGCACTGCAGATTGCCTTGATCGCCGTGGTCCTGGTGCTGCACACCTATCTCGGGCTGCACATCATTCGGCGCACGTTGATCTTTTCCGACCTGGTGCTGGACCAGTTGGCGGCCTTCGGGGCGCTGGTGGGCGTGGGGCTGGGCATCGCGTATGCGTCCCCCGGCTCGTACCTGTTTGCGTTTGCCGCGGTCCTGATCGGGGCCTTCCTGCTGGCCGCGATCAAGCCGAGGAATTCCGCCATTCCGCGCGAGGCCGTGATCGGCATTCTCTACGCCATGGCCCTGGTCCTGTCCCTGCTGTGGACGGACAAGATTCCCGGAGGCAACGCGTACGTGGAGAAGACCCTGTCGGGTTATCTGCTCTGGGTGACGTGGCCGCTGGTACGCGTGACGATCATCACCTACGTGGTTCTGATCGTCTTTCATTACGTGCTGCGGGACAAGTTCATCACGTTGGCCGAAAGGCCGGGCCAGCTTAGACACGAGCACGTGTGGGACTTCCTGTTCTTCACTACCCAGGGCATCATTACCGTCCTGATCGTGCCCATCGCCGGTGTGCTGCTGGCCTACAGCTTCCTGATGATCCCGGCCGCGATTGCGACGATGTTCACGAAGAAGTGGGGTCTCGCGGTGCTGTTGGGCTGGGCACTGGGTTTCGTCGCGTGCCTGCTCGGCCTGGCGTCCTCCTATCAGTGGGACTTGCCCTACGGCCCGACGCTGGTGCTGTTCCTGGGGCTGTTCTTCGTCGGCGCCATCGTGGTGCGGGCCGTTCTGCACGCGAGACAGACATCCGTGATGGAAAGGAGCCGGCCATGTCCGACCTCGTAGCGATGCTGGGCCTGCCCCTGCTGGCATGCCTGCTCATGGGCAGCATTCTCAGCTATTTGGGCATTCACGTTCTCAAGCGGGAGGTCATCTTCATCGATATCGCCGTGGCCCAGGTGGCCGCGGTCGGGGCGCTGGCGGCTCACCTGGCGTTCGACGTCGAAGACGGCTCGTTGATCTCTTATCTCTGCTCGCTTGCCTGTGTGCTGGCGATGGGCGGGTTCTACTCGGTGGCGCGGCACAAAGTGGCGGAGATCTCCATCGAGGCGATCATTGGTATTTCGTATGCGATCACGGCCGCCGGCGCGCTGTTTCTGATCGGCGTCGCTCCGGGCCACGCGCATGCCGAGGAGATGCTGGCGGGTGCGCTGCTCTGGGTCACGGGGCGGCAGCTTCTCGTTGGCCTGGTCGTATTCGCGGCTGTGGGGTTCGTTCTCTACCTGGTGCGCAAGCCCATTTCGGCGGTTTCGCGGGACTATGCCGCTGCTGCGGCCGACGGTCTGAACGTTGCCTGGTGGGACTTCCTCTTCTACGCTCTGTTGGGCGTGGTCATCACGGTGGCCGTGCGTCTCTCCGGCGTGGTGACGGTCTTTGCCCTGTTGGTCATCCCGGCCACCACCTCGGCGCTGTTCGCCACGAGTTGGCTTTCGCGTCTGCTGCTGGCCTGGTTGGCCGTGGTCATCGCCTCCACCGCCGGCCTGCTGTTTTCCTATTACCTCGATTTCTCGATGGGGCCCGCCATCGCGCTGTGCCTGGGCACGCTGCTGGCCGTGGTGGCAACCTTCGCCCGGCTGCGACAGAGATGGACCGTCCGACCGGCTTGATCGACGATGACGCACCATGGTTTACGGGGGGAAGGCATGACTGAGGCCCGAGAGCCAACTGCAACGAAAAAGAGAGTGCTGCCGCCCACGTATTTGCTGGCTTCCATTGTGGCGATGGTTGCCCTGCGTTTTCTGCTGCCGGCGCTGTCGCGGGTGCGGGAGCAGGGCAGGGCCGTGGCCTGTCGATCGAATTTGCGCCAATGGGGCGTCATTCTCGCCATGTACACCAACGAGCATGACGGCAAGTATTTCGCATCTCCAACCTTCGCATGACTGCCCGTGGCGCGTGGCCGTACGTGCTTCGCCACTATCGGCCCGACAGTAACGATTTGCTTTTCTGTCCAGCGGCAACCAGGTTTCAGACGCGGGCGGACGATCCCCTCGTGGACCCCCCGGGGCATCGGGAAGAGATCGGCAGCACATCGACGGCATGGAGAATCAACACGAGAGCACCGGAATTGGTCTTCCAGGGCAGCTACGGGTTCAACTATGAGACCGACAGATTTCGAAGGTTTGATTCGGGGGCCGGCCCATCAGATCTGCCGATCCGCTTGGGGGCCATGAGCCAGCGGCCCTGGATGCTGGACTGCATTCATCTTGGTGCGAGCCCCTACCCCGCCGATGATCCGCCCACGTGTGAGGACGCGGTGATGCGCTTCGAGGACATGAGCTACTTCTGTATCGATCGTCACCACGGCTTCGTCAGCGGCCTGTTTATGGATAGCGCAGTTCGCAAGGTGGGTCTGAAAGAGCTGTGGACTCTCAAGTGGCACCCGTTCTTCTGGATGGACGGTTCCTGGACCAAAGTCGGCGGCGTCCAACCCGGGGACTGGCCCAAGTGGATGCGAGGCTTCAAAGACTATTAGCGTCGCTGCTACGCCGCGCGGATGAGTAGATGGGGAGAAGGATGCCAAGGGTCAGAAGGGTAGCAGGTAATCCCATGAAAGGCTGCCTCCGGTCGCGTTCTCTGGTATGGTTGA
>CAYPZL010000002.1:0-80189 GCA_964415045.1 uncultured Pirellulales bacterium
AGTCAATCCTGTTCCCCACGCCCCAGACCAATCGAAAAAGTCAGTCAACTTGAGGGTTTTAGCTCTTTGTCCAGACTCAACGCGCACGTTGGCGATTATCAACATTCGTCGCATACTACTTTGCGGAAATCCCGGCGCCCAAAGTGTGCCACACAACAACGGTTGTTCCTCGCGTTCACGGGCCGCAGAGCAGCCTCCCTGTATGGGCCATTTCCCTCCTACAGCCTCCGGCCTACCGCCTACAGCCTACCGCCTGCGAGTTGCCCCGCAGCTCGCGCATAGACCTCGTCGAGCGTGATGTGCTCGATGGCGTGGGCGGGGTCGGTGCTCTTGATGGCCAGGCCCCTGTCGGCGGCGTCGCGGGCGACAACGCATTCGGGACGGCCGTAGGGTCCGACCCGCAGCGGGTTCGACCAACTGAACATCATCACCAGCGGCTTGCCGAGCGCGGCGGCGATGTGTCCCGGACCGGTGTCGTTGCTGACGACTACGCGGGCGCCTTGCAACACTTCGACCAGCTCGGGCAGCGACGTTTGCCCCGCCAGGTTGACAATCTTCCGGTCGGCGGCAGCCTGGATACGTTCGATCATCTCGCTTTCGGATTTGCCGCCGGTGGCCGCGACGGTTAGTCCGTGCTCGGCGGCGAGCCGGCCCGCCAGGGCCGCGAATCGCTCGGCCGGCCAGCACTTGCTGACCTGGGCCGAACCGGGAATCAGCACGGCGTAGCGGCCCGGCTCCATTTCGTGCCGCGCCAGCAACGCGCGCGTCGCGGCGGCAGCCTCCGACCGCTCGGGCAGAACGAACTCCACACGCCGGTCGGAAATGCCCATCGCCTCGATCAGTTTCATGTAATGATCGATAACGTGGACCCATTCGCGTTGCGGCCGGACGGCGGTGGTGTAGAAATGGTGCGCGAACTCCCGGCCCCAGGCCGGCCCGAAACGCCGCCGGCTGCCCGAAAGCCACCCCAGCGACGCCGTCCGAAAGAGCCCCTGCAAGTCCAGGACCGCGTCGTATCGCCCGCGCCGCAGCCGCCGGATGAGCGAGAGCAGTTCCTTGAACGCCCCCGCCCTGCACCACGCCTTGCCCAGCCGCTTGCGGTCGAACAGAACGATCTCGTCCACGTGCGGATGTCCCTCGATCAGCGGCGCAAACTCCGGGCGAATCAGCCAGCTTATCCGCGCCTGCGGCAGACCGCGACGCAGCGCCGCCAGAGCCGGCAAGGCCATGACAATGTCACCCAGCGAACTGGGCTTGATCAGCAGGATATTCTCATATGTCCCCGGCATAACCTCCGGATTCTATGCGAGAAGGGACTTCCTTGCAACCGGCGTCGCAAGATGGGTGGTTGCAGCGACCGGCCGGATGAGTAGAATGCACACGAATGACGTCTTCGGGCACATTCGAGCCCGGGTGTCGCATGAAGGAGTCTGCGGGTATGGCTACGAAGGGCACGTACGTTTACGAATGGCCGCGGCCGATGGTGACGGCGGACGCGGCCGTGTTCGCCTGTTTCGACGGCAAAACCAGGCTGCTGCTGGTGCAGCGAAAGCATCCTCCCTGCCAGGGTCACTGGGCCCTGCCGGGCGGATTCATCGAGATGGACGAAGACCTGAAAGACGCCGCCGCCCGCGAATTGGCGGAGGAGACGGGCCTGCAAGGCGTACGTCTGGAGCAGCTTCGCACGTTCGGCCGGCCGGGCCGGGACCCGCGCGGCCGCGTCATTACCGTAGTCTTCACGGGCATCGCCGAGAAAGGCTTCGAGAGCGTCGCCGCGGCCGACGATGCCGCCGCCGTCAAATGGTTCGACGTGGACAGCCTCCCCAAAATGGCCTTCGACCACGACGAGATCGCTCGCTGTGCCATCGAAAACATGAAACGCACCGCCCTCTTTCAGAATGCCGCAAAGCGGGAAAAGCCGTAAACCGGCTTGTACGGATTATGATTGATCTGTACGCGGATTGTCATCCCCTCGCTTCGGCTCAGGATAACAGAATTCTGTCGCGCAGGGACCCTTCCTGATGCGGACTACACCGTGGCTTTCTGAAGCTGCTGATTGAACATCCGCAGTTGAATGTGAATCGCGCTGACGGCCCATTCGATGTAGTGCAGGCTGTGCGCCGGACGGTGGTGGCCTTCATCGAGCAGCCCGCGGTGGACCGTATTGAGAAAACGACCGATGGTCTGCTGACTGATCGGCGACGGATCGGCGGCCCATCGCTTGAGGTTCTGGTAATCGCGCCGGCGTCGCGGATCAGCCCGCAACTGCTCGACACTCAGGTAATCGCCCGGGTTGAAGGCCAATTGCAGCCCCTTGAGACACATGATGAGCGGCTCGTAATTGGCGCGCCGGTCCAGCCGGATGAACTTGTACTGCTGGACGTGAGTCGTGGCCTGGGCGGGAGCTCTGTCGGCGATCTCGTCGCCGCCGAGGTACCAGTTGCGGCGGCTGGTGCGAGCGAAGACGAGCTCTTCCCCGTACCCGTACTGGGTAATCTCGTCGTGCCCCATCCGCGAGACCCACAATCCGCCCGGTTTGCGCTCCGGGCCGCCGCCGAGAGCCAGGAGGCATTTGACGAAGCCCAGAGGCAGCGTGCGCTGCTTGCCGATCTGGTTCCGGCGCAACTGGAAGGAAAGGTGCAGACTGTGCGGGCGAACGTCGAAGAAGGTGGCCAGCTCGTGTATCAACTGGTTCAGCAGCCACGGGTCGCTCGTGGCCGGCCGGGACAGCTCCCCGGCAATGTTGAGCCGCCCAGGGGCAATCTCCAGGAAGCCGCACCGCCGGCCCCGCTCGGTCGAGCCGCTGTGGTCGTCGATGTAGCCACCGAGCTTCCAGCACAGCACGTCGAGACGAAAATCGTAGAAATACCGGAACCCGTCGTACACGGCGTCCCGCGCCCTGCTGAGGCTCCGCTGCGGCTCGACCGCCGCGGCGCCCAGGTTGCTCAGCTCCACCTCGAAACCAAGCGGGATCAGGCCGGGCTGCAAATTGGACCGGATGCGCTTCAGATGCGCCTCGGCCACACGCGGCTCGAAGATGCTCCGGGAAGCGCGCACCGCGTACTTGACGTAGTTGATCAGATCGTTCTCCTCGCAGGGCATGGTATCGAGGCCCCGCCCGATGATCAGATCCACGGCGTTGCGGTTGGTGTTCATCATGTGCAGAGCCGCCAGCAGGCTGATCGAACGGGCGAAGTAGCGTTCCGAGGAGCGCATGTGCTCCAGCTCGAACCGGTAGCGGTTCTGAATCTGCTCCTCGAACTGGTTGAGCAGCACCTGGCGTAGAACGAGTGCCAGGTAGTTGTCGAGATAGGGCCTGGCCTCCGGGGCCGCACAGAGGTGGCGGATGCTGGGCCGGGGCCGATCCAGCTCCCGTTCCAGGAAATAGTCGCTGATGGCGTCGCTGTGGTAGTGGCTCATCACGAGGTCCCGCTCGGTCGTGCCCAACAGTTCCCTCTCGGCCTGGCGCTCCAGTTCGGCGTCGACGGTGCGCTCGCCGGGCCGCGTGCGCTTCTTCAGAAACTTGTTGATCCGCTTGCGCAGCCAGAGCTCGTGAATGAGATTGACGTGGAAGCGGTCGCCGAAGTGCCGGCGCATCGACTCGGTCGTCACCAGGTAGGCCTGTGCCGGGACCAGCCCGCGGGCTGTGTGAACCTGGACCATCTCTCTCTGGTACCGTTTTCCTTCGTACCGGTCGATCTCCGCCATCGCCGCGAACGGGATGTCGTGAATGACCAACCCCTCGATGCGCGCGGCCGGGGCTTCCACGGCGTAGAAATACACATTATCCGGGCTCACCCTGCGATAGTGCGGCAGGAACGCGGGCTCGGCAAAGAGCGTCCTCGTGTCGATCCGGGAAGGCCGACGCGTGAAGTGAAAGCCGCTGACCGACTGGAAAATTCGCGTGTCCCGCAGAGAACCGTAGATGAAGAGGTTGACTTTTCGCTTGTGCATAGCCGCTACATCCCACGAACATCCCAACGGACAACGATCTTATTCATCACGGAGAATACGCCGCCGGAGCCGCAGAAGTTCCCGCAGCGCCCGCAGGACGACCTTCGCACTGGCGCCGGTCTGCCGGCCGGCTGTCCGTGGGTAATGATGTACACCCTTCTGAGTAATCCGATAGCCTTTCTTGGCCGCACGAGCCAGGATCTCCGTGTCAATCAATGCCCCCGTGCTTTCCATCTTGATCGTATCAAAAATCGCCCGCTTGTACAACTTGAAGGCACAATCCATGTCGCGCATGTTCAGCGAGAACGCCAGGCAGTTGATCCGGGTCCAGACCCATCCGCCCAGAATCCGCACGAAACCATCCTGGCGATTCAGGCGATAGCCGCTGACGATATCGTATTCTCGCATGAGCGGGAGCAGATCGGGCATTTCCTTGATGTCGAACTGGCCGTCCCCGTCCGTGTAAAAAACGAGTTCGCGGGTGGCCGTTTTGAATCCCGACTGCAGAGCCGCACCGTAGCCCAGGTTGCGTTCGTGGTGAATGACGCGCACGGCCTCATGGGTGGCGGCCAGCTCGTCGGCGATTCGTCCTGTGTCATCGCTGCTGCCGTCGTCCACGATGATGATCTCATAGTCGGCGCCGAGGCCCTCGGCCACCGCCAGCGCTTGCTCCGTCACGCGCGCGACGTTGTCCTGCTCGTTATAGCACGGGAAAAAAATGCTGATCGAGACGGGCCCCTTCGCGCCGGGCGGCGCACCTTGCGGCCTGTTCGTCTCCGCCGCCATCGGTTACCACCTTTTTCTCATCGAGATCACGTTCCTTTCCGCTTCATACGCCATCCATCGCAGCCGGTACGCTTCCGCTTCCTCGGTCTTGCCCTGCGCCGTCATAATCTGTTCCAGCCGCAGCAGGGCCAGACGAGCGGCTTCGATCCGAAGATTGTAGCCGTCTTGCTGCGAATAGGTCTCTTTGTTCTTGGCAAAATCGTCCGTGTACTCCCTGCATATCCGGTCGATGCGCGGGTGAAGCTCGACAAAGCGGGACCCAATCAACAGCATGTCCAGAATCGGGGCCGGCGAGGGATTGAGCTTGAACGCCTCCTCCAGCAATCCCAGGCCCTTCTTTTTCTGGGCCAGGTTGTCGAACAGCAACAGGTTGTGGCCCACCGCCAGATTGGCCAGGTATTCGTCCGGATATGCCGTCTGACCGTTGAACATCCCCTGGTACAGCTTCATGCCCTGAGGCGTTTTGACGTCGACGAACAGCTTCTGCTTGTCGCTGATGAAGACGACGCGCCAATCCAGGCTGTACTCCAGCCCCTTCGTGAACGGCTTGCTGAACTGGTTTGCAGGCATGAGAACGACCCAGACGTCCCTCTTGCGCAGCTCGGCGCTGATCCAGTCGCCGATCTTCTTGTAGTCGGCGGAGGTCAACTTGCTGCCCGAGATGACCGCGCGTCTGACGACGGGCCCGCCGGCCATGAGGGCGGTCCACTGGTCGAACGCCGCAACGGTGTAAGCGGCTTGGGCCCGACCGTCCATGAACAATTGCAGCGGTGTCCGGCCCGTCTCGGGATCGGGCTGCTGCCCCCAGGCGATGAAGCCGCCCTCGGTCCAGTAGTTGAACATTTTGCCGCTTAGCTTGTTCTCGCGAATGAAATCCAACGCATAGAACGGCTTGGCGTCGGAGGCGGTCATGCGCATGAACACGGAGGTCAGCTTGGGATCGGCGGGCCAGTAATCGAGGTAGATGCGTTTGAATTTCAGGCCCCAGAGCACGCCGAAGAGAAACACGGCCCCCACGCCGGTTAGCAGGATCCCCATGCGAAGCCCTTCCGGCAACGCCGGGACCTCGAGCTTCTTCGCCTTGCCGCTGTGGACCAGGGCCGCGGTCGCCCGCAGGATCTGGTCAAGCAGCAGCGCCAGAATGGGACAGGCGGTGAAACCGGCGATGGGAATGAACCGCCGCGACCGAATCGCCATGTACACCGTCAGCGCCGCCACGACGACGAGAGCCAGATCGATTTTCGGCCAGGCGTAGTAGTCGTCACCAGCGGCGGTCCGTTTCTTTGTGGTTCGGTCGGCGCTGCGCGCGAGCCGGACAAATACGTACGCCGCCGCCAGGAACACCAGCCAAGCTAAAATGTACATCACCAGAAACGGCTTGGCCGTCCCGACGGGGTTGGACCAGTCGAAAGCCCGGTGCCATTCGTGCACGTCGCGCCAGCGCTCCGCGTGCTTGCTCACGCTGATGATGAACGTATGCGTCAGGTTCGTCAGGTGGAACGGATTGAAGACCACCATGGCCACGAAGGCCACCGCGCCGGCCCCGACCGTGTGGAGAATCGCTCGCGGCGGCATGACGCGAACCACCTTCTCCCGCGCCGCGACCACAATCGCACCGAGAACCATCGCAAAACAGAAGATGCCGATGTACGCGAGGCGCGAGCTGGAAATGTAGGTCAGCAACACCCGCAGCTCGCGTCCCCCGAGGTTGAACGGCGGGTCGACGAAGAATTTCGTCAGCAGCAGCAAGAAGAGGACCAGAGATGCGGTGACGTGATAAACCGTCAGCGAGCTGTCGGCGACCTGCCGATGACGCGTCAGCAAAATACTGCCGACGATCGCAACCAGGACCAGATAGAAGCCCCAATCGTGCGAGACGGAGACCGCCTTGAGATACTCGTGGTGGCCGAAGCGATTGGCCATCCCGAACAGCACGATCCAGGTCAGACCGCTGTACGCCGCCAGCATCCAGCGCCTGGGCAGATTCATGATCGCGTGCCAGACCACGAACGGGACCAGCACGATGAAGGCGTAGATGTAGCCGCCGTGGACGTTGGCCCAGAACACGATCAGCGGCACCATCAACCAGGCGTAAAGGCCGTTTCGATAGCTGGTGCAGGCGAGCACCAGGACCAGGGCCGCCACCAGCAGATTGGAGAAGCCCGCCGGCCTCACGTCGAAGAAGGACCGGCCGATGAACATGGCAAAACACACGAACACGACCGCCAGGGCGCGATTGGCGCCGTACATGCGAGTGGTGAAGTAAAGACAGACCGCCGCCAGCATGTAAATGGCGATCTTCCACAAGACCAGCGCGTCGTAGTAGGGCTTCTCTTCGGACCCGAGCGTCGTCGTCAACGAATAGAAAATCACGTGCGTGAGCCAGTTCTGGTTGACCCACCCGGTGGGATGCCAGTATTTGACAGTCTTGAGGCCGACCTTGTCGGTGATCCACTGCGCCCAGCCGGGCCAGGTTTCCACCTCCTCCGCCGTCGGACCGGGCTCGTGCGAATTGGCGCTGAAGGGCTCGACGGTATCGACCCCGTGATTGACAAAATGCCGCCCGCAGGCCATCGCCACCCACGTATCGCCCGCCGCCACCATGTGCGTGCAGGCGTGGAAGGCGAAAATCAACATCGCCAGCCAGCCGATGATCATAGGCCAGCCGGCGAACGCGCCGCGATCCTGGCCCGTAATGCCGTTCTCATCACCGCCGGCGCCGGCCATCTTCCCTCGAATGTCTTTCAATCTAGTAAACGCCATAGTAACCGAGGAACATACGCCTTTTCTCTGCTATCGTCAAGATTCCGCGATCCCCATCACTTTCCGCGCCGCTCGGACCTCACGATCCTCTGGCTCCGAAACCTCCGTCGTCCGCAGCGACCGCGCGACCGGCAACATCGAGGATGTCCCCTCCGCCCCGCAAGAGCCGCCCCCGAGCACGTTCCCGGCGCGCCCTGCCGCCGACTCTGTTCCCGCCCAAAGCCCTTCTATCCGGGCAGACGTACGACCCGCGGCCACCGGAGCGCCGCCGCAAGCGTCCGATAATCCCCAGTCAAGCACCTCGTTTCGGACCAACTCGAAAGCCGCAACGAGCGCCGCAGAAAACATGGATGTTGCTTCGTCAGATCGCAAGAGCGGCCTGAACACCGGCGCCCGAAAGAACATGCCCCGGCAGTTTCTTCTCCGGCCTGACCGACAATGTCGGCATCGACAGTCGCGCGGTCCAGACGTGACACATCTGACCCACTTGCCCGGCACAAAGGGATCGGCGAAAAACGCAGTGCCGGCCCTCTTCTCTTCATCCGGGCCGCGAGCTGCCGGCAGCCATATCCCTCTTGCGGGTCGCCGTCGCTACCGGCCGAGCCATTTCTCCAGGCGGTCGAGGCCCCTGGTGATCTGCTCCATGGAGCAGGCAAAGCTCAGCCGGACGTTGTTGTCGCAACCGAAGGGCAGGCCCGGCACGAGCGCCACGTTGGCCTGTTCCAGAAGGGCCTTGGCGAAGTCCATGCTGCCGCCGATCGCGGCGCCGCCGATAGTGCGGCCGAAGTGGCCCGAGACGTCCGGGAAGCAGTAGAAGGCCCCGGTGGGCTCGGCGCATTCAACGCCGTCCATGGCGTTGAGGCGCTGGGCCATGTAGCTGCCCCGCTTCTCGAACTCGACGCGCATCTTCTCGATGGCTCCGTCGGCCTCAGGCCCGTAGGCGGCGATGGCGGCGTACTGGCAGAAAGTGACCGGGTTGGAGGTCATGTGCGATTGCAGCCGGCCCATCGCCTTGATGGCGTCGAGCGGTCCGGCGGTGAAACCCAGACGCCAGCCCGTCATGGAGAAGGCCTTGCTCAGGCCGTTGAGCGTCAGCGTCCGGCTGTAGGCGTCGTCGCTCAGCGCGGCGAAGCTGACGAACTCGGTGTCGCCATAGATGAGCTTCTCGTAAATCTCGTCGGAGATGACCCAGACGCCGGTCCCCTCCAGGACCCTGGCGAGCGCCCGGAGCTCGTCCGGCGTGTACGTGAAGCCGCCCGGATTGCTGGGCGAATTGAGCACGAGCATGGCGGTCTTGTCCGTGATCGCCTGCTCCAACTGCCCCGGCGTAATCTTGTAGCTGTTGGCCTTGTCGGTCTCAAGCACTTTGACGGTCGCCCCGGCCAGCTTGACCGCCTCGGGATACGTGACCCAATACGGGGTCGGCAACAGGACCTCGTCGCCCGGGTCCAGCACCGCCTGCATCGCCTCGTACACCGAGTGCTTGCCACCGATGTTGACGATGATCTGGTCCGGGCTGTACGTCAGGCCGTTGTCTTTCGCGAGCTTCTCGGCGATGGTCTTACGCAGCTCGGGGATGCCGGCGGCAGCGGTGTACTTCGTCTGCCCCGACTGGATCGCCTGAATCGCGGCTTCTTTGATATACTGCGGCGTATCGAAATCCGGCTCCCCCGCACCGAAACCCACGACATCGACACCCTGGGCCTTCAGTTCCTTGGCCCGCGCCGTCACCGCGATCGTGGCCGAAGGAGGAACGCTCTGAGCTCTCTGGCTGATTTTCATGGCTGTGCTTACCTTTCCGGCATAGACCCCATTGAAATTTCCGGCCTATTTAAGGCAAGCCCCTATCCCCGGTCAAGGAAATTACGACACGCCCCCGGAATTCCGGGCCCGCCGGCGCTGCCGTACCGACGCGGGGACCCGTTTCGGCGCTTTTCACATTGACAGTCCGGGCCTTTGTCCGCAGTATTGCACGTTTGAACACGAATCGATTCATTTTTGCACAGGAGAAACCGAATGTCCGAACAAACGGTGACCGTCATCGCGAGGTTCAAGGCCAAAGAGGGCAAGGTCGAAGAGCTCGAAAGCGCGCTGATGGACCTGATCGCCCCGACGCGCGAGGAGCCGGGATGTATCAGCTACGTGCTGCACCAGTCGAAAAACGATCCGCGCTCGTTCCTCTTCGTCGAGAACTGGGCGAACCAGATGGCCCTGGACGAGCATTTGGAAAAGCCCTACCTGAAAGCCCTGGTGGCCCGGGCCGACGAGCTGCTGGCCGAACCGCTGGACGTCTCGCTCTGGCATCAGATCGTACGGTAGGCAGCGCCAACGTCTTGGAGAGAGCCCATGGAATACTCGGTCGGCAAACCCGGTCGCGTGATTGCCGCGCGTCTGTTCGAGGGGGAGGACGTCCAGGCGTCCATCGAAGAAATCGCGCGCCGCGAGGACGTTCGCTGTGCCGCCGTGCTGATCACGGGCGGTTTCCGCCAGGCCAACGTCGTGGTCGGACCCCGGCGGGAGGAGCCCGCGATCGAGCCGCAGTTTCAGGCCTTCGCCGGCCCCGGCGAGGCGCTGGGAGTCGGAACGATTTATTGGAGCGAGGCAGGCCCGAAACTGCACATCCACACCGCCATCGGCAAGGGCGGCGACAACCTCATCGGCTGCCCGCGCGACGGAACGAAAACTTTCCTGATCCTGGAGGTGACCATCATCGAAATCACGGGGATCCAGGCCGAACGCAAACACGACCCCAACTCCGGCCTGAACCTCCTGCGACTGGGATGACACAGGCAATAGCGAAAGGAGAACGGAGATGCCGGCGAATATCGCGCATATGATTATCGCTCACAAGGCGTTGGCCTTGTTGCAGGCGAAAGGATTCAAGGAACTGGCGGATTTTGCGGCGATGCTCGACGATCCGGCCAAGGGCAAGCTCTACCGGGCGTACATGAACTTAGGCAGCGTCGGCCCGGACCTGTATTACTACGTCAGCATGGCGCGGTCGGGCCGGGACATGCTGCTGGAAGGCTTCGTCGAAGCCGCCGGCGTAACGCCCTGGTCCTATCAACTGCATTGCTCCAGACCCAATGCGTTTCCGCTGCATCTCAGCGAGATCCTGTTTCGCGACGCCGTCCACGAGAACGGCAAGGTGACATTCGACGCCGACGATATGCGCAAGCTGGCGTACATCGCGGGCCATCTGACACACGTCGCCGCCGATCAGATCATTCATCCGCTGGTCAACCGCATCGCCCGGCCCTACTACCGCAGCGGCAAGAACCGCAAGAAGCATCGCGAGTGCGAAGTCTTTCAGGATTACTTCCTGTACGAGGAAATCTACCGCACCAGGCGAAACGAAGCCCGCGGCCGGGGCAAGGTCAAATACGACTTCTTCAAGCAGGATTTCCGCAAGTGGATGGACTGCGTCCCCGGCCTGACCACGAAGAACACCGAAGACTGGTTCCGCTACTTCCTCCAGCGCGGCTTCGTGGAGACCTACGGGGCCGGCCCGACGGAGGATGACATCGAAAACTCGATGGACAATTTGCTGCTGATTCTGCGGGTCTGCAAGATTCGAGGCCCCTACAGAGACGCCCGGGACGAGTATGAGGAGCACGGAACCGACTCGGCGATGTACCGCGAGTATATTGCCGAGCCGGACTATGTCACGTATTATGAAGAGGCCGTGCGGCTCTCGGCGGTCTATATCGCGGCGTTGTACGAGGTCTACGCGGTTCTGGTCGCGGGCAAGAGTTTCAAGCGACAGAAGAACCGTTTCCTCAAGATCGTCAGCGACGCCGACCTGTCGTCGCCACTGCAACAGAATATCTTCGAGACGGCCTACAAGGAGTTGACGAAGAAAAGTGCCGGCGGTAACAAGTACAAGCCGGTGTTTGAAGACGCGTGACGGGACCATAAGTCATATTTGACTGTCCTGGATGTCGCGATGGTTTTTATTCACAGAAGCGTTTTTTGCACAGGTGGTGTTTGCATGAGAATTTTGCTGCGCTCGATGGTTCTGGTTTCGTTGATTTCCTTTGTCATGCCTGCCCCCGTTACCGGGGCGGACGCCAAACCGGATAAGAAGTCCAGGTACACCAGGGCCGGTGCCGAGCGAATGGTGGGGGCGGCCGAGGGGACGCTGGCGCCGGTGTACGCTCCGCTGGCCGAGGAGATCGCCGAGAAGCTCGCCCTGGCCGGCAGGCAGGGAATCGGCATCGACGTGGGCAGCGGGCCCGGCACGTTGATCGTCGAGCTGTGCAAGCGGACTGAGCTGCACTGGATCAACGCCGACATCAACCCGCACTTCTTCCCGTACTTCTTCGCGAAGGCCGAGAAGGCCGGCTTCGGCGGCCGGGTCAGCGCCGTACGGGCCGACGCCTGTGCCCTGCCCTTTCGGGACGCGCTGGCCGACGTGGTGGTCTCGCGCGGCTCGTTTCATTTCTGGCCCGACGCGCAGAAGGGGCTGGCCGAAATCCATCGCGTCCTCAAACCCGGAGGCGTCGCCTATATCGGCCGGGGGTTCCCGGAAAGGCTGCCGCTCGAGGTCGCCAGCCAAATCCGCTCCAAACAGGGCAAGGGCATGAAGTACGACGTGGACGAGACGGAGCGGCAACTGCGTGACATCATGAAGGCGCTGCGCATCGAGAACTACCGCATCTACCGCCCGCGCAAGGGCAACGCCCAAGGAGTCAACTACGGCCTCTGGCTCCAATTCCGCAAGGCCGGGCAATGACGCGTACGCTTGAACGTTCTGGCAGGCCGCCGTCAGGAAAGACACGGTCAACAGCATGGATAACCGGACGTATCTGAAAGCACGAAAACGAGTACGCCAGATCGTCGCCGTGGCGCCTGAAAACGATAGGGTGAGCAAGGCGTTTGACATCGGCATCGTCGCATTGATTCTGCTGAACGTCGCGGTGATGATCGTGGAATCCGTTCAGTGCCTTTATCTCCGGGCGCCTCACTTCTTCACCGCTTTTGAGTGCGTCTCGGTCGCCGTGTTCTCCCTGGAGTACGTGCTGCGTCTCTGGTCGTGTGTGGAAGAGCCCCAATACAAACGTTTTATCCGCGGGCGACTGCGCTTCGCGGCAACACCTCTGGCACTGGTCGATCTGCTAGCCGTCCTGCCTTTCTACCTACCGTTTGTCAATGTGGATCTGCGCGTGCTTCGAGTGCTACGCGTGATGCGGATCATGCGCGTGGCCAAGCTCGGCCGATACTCCGAGTCGCTGCAAACCTTGCGCAGCGTCGTTGTCGCAAAGAAAGAACAACTACTCAGCACGATCTTCATCCTTCTGATCCTGCTGGTGATCGCCTCGTGCTTGATCTACTGTGCCGAGAACGAAGTTCAGCCCGAGAGCTTCTCGAGTATCCCTGCTTCCATGTGGTGGGCCGTGGCCACGCTCACGACGGTTGGCTACGGTGACGTCTATCCTGTCACTCCTGTCGGCAAGCTGATGGCCTCTGTAATCGCCGTGCTCGGAATCGGCATGTTTGCCCTACCGACGGGCATTCTCGGCGCCGGTTTCGTCGAGGAGCTCGACAGGCACAAAGAGGTGAAGCGATGCCCGCACTGCGGAGGAGAAATCAAAGCGTGATCTCCATCGACCAAGCCGCCGTCACACAGAGTCCCGCCGGCACGGGAGACGACTATTTCACCTTCCAGAGTTTCTTGAGCAGGTGATACATATCGGGGTCGTGCTGCTTGAGCTCGGACTTTACGAAGGGGTAGAAGTCGTTGGTGCCGAAGAAGGCTTCGGTGCATTCGGCGAAGTATTCCTGGTCGTTGTTGAGCGCGTAGGCCCGGCGTGACTTGCCCGAGATGTGCAGGACCGATTCGTACGTCCTGGCGGCTTTCGCATTCTCGTAAGCGGCCTTGAGCTCGGCGTGGCCGTGGCCGATGACCTTGTGATGGTAGCCGTGAGCCAGCTCGTGCAGGACCATCCAGGGCTGGCCGACGGTCCAGCGCAGGAAGTTCTCGGCGTTGGCGAGCTCGACGCTGGCGGCCTTCTCGGGATTGAAGCCGTTCTCCTGGAGCCATCCCCGGCTCGGGTGATAGCACATGCACGGATGTCGCGGCGCCTTGTACTCGACCCAGATCGGAACCTGGCGAAGCTGCTCCAGCGGCTCGCCCGGCACCACCCGGGTGATCTGATAAAGCTGATAGCGAAGCAGCTTCAACGTCCGTTCCGCCAACTCGGGATGGCCGTCCAGCAGTTCCTTGTTGACCAGGACCTTCCAGCCCTCGATCTGCTGCACCGTATAGTCGGACGTCGGGGCATACGCCTGGATGCCGCTACAGAACAGCAAGGTGACACAACAAACGCTAATTACATGCCTCATCGTATTCGTTCTCCGGAAGAATCGGCGGCGGCCGCCGATATCGGTTGCGTGGAAGTTGCCCTCACGGCCGGACCGCTGTGCCGTCGGGGCGGCGGACGGGGCTCCAGTATCCCGGATGGTCGGGCAGCGGGAACTTCGCGGCCAGCTTCTCATCGATGTCCACTCCGAAGCCGGGGGCCTCGTTGACGTACATGTACCCCTCCTTCACCATGGGGCAGCCCGAGAAGACCTCCTGCGTCTTGTCGCTGAAATGCACGCTCTCCTGGATGCCGAAATTCCAGATGGCCAAATCGAGGTGCGCGTTGGCGGCGTGCCCGACGGGCGAGACGTCACCCGGACCGTGCCAGGCGCTGCGCACGTTGAACCACTCCCCCAGCGCCGCGATCTTGCGTGCGACGCTGAGCCCCCCTACCTGCGAGATATGCACGCGGATGAAATCGATCAACCGCTCGGACATCAAGCCCACCCATTCGTGCGGGTTGTTGTAGAGCTCTCCCATTGCGATCGGGACGCTCGTCTGCTGGCGCAGCAGACGAAAATAACCGTTGTCCTCCGGCGAGAACGGATCTTCGATGAAGAATGGGTGATACGGCTCCAGCCGCTTGATGAGATTGATCGCCTCGATCGGCGGAATCCGCTCATGAATGTCGTGGAGCAGTTCGACCGC
Source organism: uncultured Pirellulales bacterium (assembly GCA_964415045.1). GTDB lineage: Bacteria > Planctomycetota > Phycisphaerae > Sedimentisphaerales > Anaerobacaceae > CAYPZL01. The sequence goes on from CAYPZL010000002.1 coordinate 14,516, forward strand.
GTCGCCACAGGTGCTGCGGATGTGCTCGAACATCTCCAGCGTGCCTCTGACGTAAGGCCCCGTCTCCATCGTGGAATCGGACGCGGCGCCGAAACCGGCGCCTTTGTAATGGGCCCGCTTCGTCAGGTGCGGCGAGCCGTACCCGCCCCGCTGGATGCGGATGTGCCGATAGCCCCGCTCCATGGCCCGGCGTACGGACTGCTCGATCTGCTTGAGATCGCGGCCGCTGCAATGCGTGTAGCAATCGACGGCGAAGCGGCACTTGCCGCCCAGCAGTTGATAGACGGGCATGTTGGCCCGCTTGCCCTTGATGTCCCAGAGGGCCTGGTCCAGCCCGCTCAGGGCGTTGTTCAGGACCGGGCCGTTGCGCCAGTAGGAGCTGGTGTAGGCGTTTTGCCACATGTCCTCGATGTTGTCGACGTCGCGCCCCACGGCGAACGGCTTGAGGTACTTATCCACCGCGACCGCCACCGGCAGCGGCCGCTGGTTGAACGTGGCGCATCCCAGGCCGTACAGCCCCGGCTCGCTCGTCTGCACCTTCACCACGCAGAGCCGGATCCCCTGCGGCGCCGTCAGAATCGCTTTCACGTCCGTGATCTTCAAGGGCGGCAAGCCCCGGGTCGCCTGCGCATACGTGCCGGCCGCGGCGTCTTGCCCTCGGGCCATTCCCCACGCACCCACCGCGGCACCCACACCGAGACTCTTCAATACGTCACGCCGATCCATTTGTGTCTCCTTCATGCATGTCTTGCGGCGCATCGGGAGACGGATGTCCCGACGTCGCCACGGGTTTGCGGTGCCACCACGTGGCCAGCACCGATCCCGAGATGTTCATCCAGGGCCCGAAGATCGCCGGCGCCAGCGCCGCCGGGGCGCTCTTGAGCACGTTCATCGCCAGACCGGAGGCCATGCCGCCGTTCTGCATGCCCACTTCGAACGCCACCGTTCGACAGGAGCTCTCGTCCAGCCGGGCCGCGCGGGCACACCAATAGCCCAGGATATAGCCGATGAAGTTGTGCAGGATCGCCGCCCCGATCAGATAGGCCCCCACCGTCAGCAGATCGTCCCGGGAGCGGGCGGTGATAATGGCGATGATGTAACAGATGCCGGCCATCGAGACCAGGGGCAGCGCCTTGTCCATCCAATTGTCCGGCCTCTTGAGCCAGAGGCGAATCACGAGCTGGGCCAGCGCCACGACGCCGATCAAGAGCAGGCCCACGACGAAACCGTCCTTCTGCAGCGAGGCGGTGCCCCAGGTCAATACGGCCGGCGGCGCCCAAAGAATCAAACCGACCGCCGGCAAAATGCTGCACGCGGCCACGCCCGCCAGCGCCCCGCTGCGACGAAAGACCTGGCGCTCGCTGTACAGGATGCGGTTGGCGATCAGGCCCGCCACGATCGGGACGATGATCATGTTGATGATCCCGAACATCATCTTGAGAAACTCGATCTCGATGTATTGCCCGGCCAGCTTGTCCATCAGCAACGGCGTCATCAGCGGCGAGACCAGCGTCGAGCAGGACGTCATCGTCACCGACAGCGCCACGTTGCCGCCGGCCAGGTAGGTCATCAGGTTGGAGGCGACGCCGCCGGGACAGGAGCCGATCAGAACCACGCCGGCCGCCACCTCGGCGCGAAAGCCGAACGCCTTCGCCAGGACCAGGCCCGTGACGGGCATGACGGAGAATTGCAGCACGAACCCGACCAGGACGGGCCAGGGCATCTTGAACACCCGCCCGAAGTCGGCGGTGCTCAACGTCGTCCCCATGCCGAACATGATGATCTGGATCAGCGGGACGATCAGGATACCCAGATCGAACCCGGCCCACGTCATGAACGCCTTGGGATAGAACATGGAGGCCGCCACGAACGCGAAGACCCACACGGTGAAAGCGAAGCTCTTCAGGAACGGGTGCCCCATGCAAAACAGGGCCAGAACGGCAAAGGCCGCTACCACAACCGGTCCGGTCTCGCTACGGTAGCCCAGCGTCAGCATCACGACGGTTACGATCGAAAGCAGAAGGAAGGCGTAGAGAAAGTATCGGGCGGCGGACTGCATGACTTTTCGCATGTCTCTTCGGCTCCGGACGCTCAACCACGGACGATCATCGATGGTCCCATCACAGAGCTACAGTCTTACACGAATCACGTCGCGCCATCAAGTCTTTCCCGCCCCCTGTAGCGTTGCGGGAAGTTCCTTGACGTACCCGTAGCCATCCATACCGGATTGACCGCCGAGGTAGTAGAGCTTGAACGTCTTGCCCGCCAGCAGAAGACCGGCCAGCGCGAAGAGCAAAACGCGACAAAAAGTCCTTTGCATGGGAATCCTCCACATATCAGGGGGACGCGGCGCGCGCCCATACGTCTTTGTGGCTGTGGCGACTCCGAGGGGCCGCTCTACCGCGGGATGGGCTGGCCGGTCTCGCCGGGGCCTACCGGCGGCTGGCTGACTTGCTTCGGGCTGTAGGTCGTCACGCGCATCCGCTCGCCCACCTTCTTGTAGTGCTGCAGGGCGCTGTCCTTGTCCTTGAAGTCCTTCTCGGTGAAAAGCAGGCTCGTCAGGCCGATCAAGATGACGTCGCCGTCGGCCAGGGTCCGCTCGCCTTCGACCTTCTCATTGTTCACGTACACGCCGTTGCGGCTCTTCATGTCGAAGGCGTAGTACCTGTTCGACTCCTGGTCGAAGCGAATCTGCATGTGCTTGCGGGAAACCATGTTGTCCAGGATCTGAATGAGCAGCGCCTCGTCCCGTCCGATCACGCTCGTGCGACGGCCCAGGGGATAGTAGTTCCCTTCCCCCGGCCCGCTTGTCACAATCAGTGAAGCCATCGTTCGTCCCCCAAATCTACCACCATATCGTCCCAGTGGCGCCATCGTAGCGGCCCTTCACCGCAACGTCAAGCCCCGTCTGGCGGTTGGCTTCTCGGGTGTCTGTGCAAATTGTAGGGCATCATTGTTTTGGATTCTGGACTGCTTCGGGTGGCAGCGTCAAGTCCGAAGGACTTGGCGATGGCGCAACGCCCGGGGCTCGTATCGCGCCACACCCAGCAGACTACTCCCCCATCGCCAAGCTGGCGCTTGACGCTGCCACGCGCATGCGAGGGTATTTTCCCAGACAGTTCTCCTGCCGCCGGACGAATCATTCCATTGAGGCGACGCCTCGTCTCTGGTACTCTACGGGGGCACCGGCAATCGCACATTTGGAGAAAGGAGCCTTCGATGCAGAACTGGAAGCTGGCACCGGTCATCGTTGTTCTGCTGGCGGCGTGCGGCGCATCGGCCGCTCGGGAGAAGCAGCCGCAGGGAGTTTTCGTCGCCGCCGACAGCAAAGAGGATTTCTCGGACTTTCTGAACTGCCGGGTGGTGCCGAAGCTGGGCAATGCGTGGGACTACCTCTTCGAGCCGGGCCAGTTCCCCAACCTGGCGTGGGACAGACCCTACCTCGTCGAGCGGGTTATGGGCAGCTTCCCTCTCAAGGCCCGCTGGTTCGACGCCGACCTCAACGAAGTGACCGTGCCTACCGGACCGGGACGCTACGCGTTCTACGTCGAGGGCCAGACGCCCCAGGGCAAAACGATCCGCCGGGCCGGCACCCTGTTCTGCCGGCCGAAGTACTGGTTTGGCTGGAGCGAGAAGGCCCGGGCCGACCTAGAGTTTGTGCCCCTCGACGGCGTCAGCCGGTCGGCGTGGAACGAGCACAGTGACGCGATCGACACGTTCGCCGGGCGAATGGTCCTGCTGTCGATCTTGCGGCAGCAGCAGGGAGCCGTGTTGATGTCGTACCTGCACGAGATGAAAGCGACGGGCACGACGCCCTCGCTTACGAACACGCCCATTATCCGCGACCACGAGTATCATCTCGCGCTCAAGCGGAAGATTCTGGGATCGCAGAAAAAGTATCCGCCCCTGCAACGGCCCCGGAAAAAGGAAGGCGGAAGCGCCCCGGTCCTTCGCGACGGCACGGAGAGCCAAGCCGGCTTCAAGATCGGGACGGCGGAGAAACTGCGGGCGATATGCCAGCAGTGGTATCAGGAAAGCGGCGAGCCCTTCATCACGCTGGTCGCAAGGCACGGCGTCGTGATCGTCCACGAGCCGTTCGGCACATGGCCGTGGGGACCGCTCACCGCCGAGACGCCGACTGAGATGGCCTCGCTGACGAAGCTGGTGACCGGCGTCCTGTTCGCGCAGTTCGTGGACCAGGGATTGGTTGGCATCGACGACCCGGTGGGCGCGCATCTGCCGGATTTCCCGCGCGAAGGCGACAAGGCGGTGACGTTGCGACATTGCTTCACCCACACGACGGGCCTGACCGGCCACGAGGAATGGGGCGGCCTGCACAACCCCTGGATGGAAAACGTCATCGCCAACCAACTGGACCGACTGCCCGTCGGCAAGGTGCACATCTACAACGGCATCGGATACGACCTGGCCGGCCGGGTCATGGAGATGGCAAGCGGCAAGAGCATCTTTCGCCTCATGCGGGAGCACCTGTTCGATCCGCTGGCGATGAAGAACACGACGCTGGAAGAGGACCTGGGCTTCAGTTGTTTCAGCACGGCCGGCGAGTTCGCCCGGCTCGGACAACTCCTCCTGAACCGCGGCGCCTATGGCGAACTGGAGTTCTTCTCGCCCCAAACGTTCGACGCCCTGCTGCCGAAGTCACTGAGCGACTATTACCCCGACATCAAGAAGGAATGGGGAATCGGTCTTACCTGGATGCGACAGCGACATCCCGAGGCCGGCAAAAACGGCTTGCCCGAAGACGCCACGATTCTGAGCAAAAACGTCATCGGCCACGGCTCGGCAACTTCGGCGATCCTGCGCGTCGATCTCGACAACGACTTGGTCATCGCCCAATCACGCCGCCGCGCAGGCCCGGTATACCGCAAACACCTCACGAAGTTCCTCCTGGCAATCGAGGAGGGATTGAAATAGTGCGCATTCCCCGTCGCGTCTCCGAATCGAAACTGGCGGGAGCATGCGTTTCACGGTAGAATCAGGGCGACTTTCTTTCGGTGTGCTTGAAGGAGACAGATCATGACGCGATTGCTGTTGGGTGTGGTGCTGCTGGGCCTTCTGCTGTCGACTCCGGCGTGGGCACAGGAGGAAGGACCGATCGAGGACCTCGAGCATCAGATGCAGGTTCGTAAGATGAAGATGGAGATGGAATCTTACGAGCGGCAGATGGAGCACGAGCGGCAGATGGCGGAGATGGAACTGGCGCAGCTCCGCGCGAAGGTCGAAGGGACCGACGATGGGCGTGAAGGCGGGGCGCTGGCCTTGCTGCTGATCGGCTGTGCGGTGGTGCGCGTGCTGGTGGCGGTGTGGATCTACCAGGACATCCGCCTCCGCAACGCCGGCTCCGGGCTGTGGATCGTTCTCGGCCTGCTGGGCGGCTTGCTGGCGGCTCTGGTCTACGCCGTGACCCGGCTCCACGACGCCGACAACGGGAAAAAGCGAACGACTGCCCGAGCGTGAACAAACCGCTGTTCCAAGCCCGAATGGCGCAGTCAGTGAAAAGACTGTCATGCCGAACGAAGTGCAGCAACCGGGTCGGGACGGCCCGGTCGGCCGCAATGCGGAGGGGAACACCCATGCTGTGCCCGGATCCTTCGCTGGCGCTCAGGATGACGGCCATCGTACGACGGGTGACATAGCCGTAGGGACGTAGGCATACACAAAGGATATGAACATCTACAATCTTGTCAGTTTTGCGGGCATCTTCGTCCTGCTGGCGGTGGCCTGGACCCTGTCGGCGGACCGGCGGAACATGAACTGGCGCGTCATCGGCTGGGCGGTGGCCCTGCAGCTCCTGGTGGCGCTGCTGATCTTCGTGGTCCCGGCAGGCGCCCGCGTCTTTCTCGTCGTCAACGACGTGGTGATCAAGATCCTGGAATCGGCGGGCGAGGGGGCGCGCTTCGTATTCGGACCGCTGGCGCTGGGGCCGGGACAGGTCAGTGACAGCGGCGAAGAATCGCTCGGTTTCATCCTGGCCTTCCAGGCGTTCCCCACGATCATCTTCTTCTCGGCCCTGATCGCGATTCTGTACTACGCGCGGATCATGCCTCTGCTGATCAAGGCTTTCGCGTGGGTCTTCACGCGACTGATGCGCATCAGCGGCGCCGAGTCGCTGGTGGCGGCCAGCAACATCTTCGTGGGCGTGGAGTCCATGCTGACGGTCAAGCCGTACTTGGCGCGAATGACGCGCTCGGAATTGTGCACGATTCTCACCGCCGGCATGGCCACCGTCTCCTCGAACGTCCTGGCGCTGTACGTGCTGAGCCTGCAGCAGCAGTTTCCCACCATCGCCGGCCATCTGATCTCGGCTTCGCTGCTGTCGGCGCCGGCGGCTCTGGCCATGTCGAAGATCCTCCTGCCCGAAGGCCAGCAGCCCGAGACGCTCGGCGTGCAGGTCGAGCCCCATTACGAGCGCGACGGCAGCCTGTTCGAGGCCGTCATCAACGGCGCCAACGCGGGCGTACGCATGATCGCCGGCATCGTGGCGCTGCTGATTGCCGTGCTGGGGCTGGTGGCGCTGGTCGATCTGGCGCTCTCCAGTATCGGCGGCCTCGTCAATCCGAGAATCGGCCTCGAAGGCCAGTGGTCCCTGCGGGGCCTTTTTGGATACCTGTTCTACCCCGTGACGCTCGTGTTGGGCGTGCCGCCGGCCGACGCCGGCGCGGTCGCGCGAATCATCGGCGAGCGCGTGATCGTAACCGAGGTAGCCGCCTACGGCGATCTGGCCGAGGCGATGAAGAACGAGCTGCTGCAAAACCCGCGTTCGGCGGTAATCGCCACGTACGCTTTGTGTGGCTTTGCCCACGTCGCCTCGATGGCCATTTTCGTCGGAAGCCTCTGCGCGCTGGCGCCGGAACGGACCAAAAACATCGGCCCGGTCGCCGTGCGGGCTCTGGTGGCCGCGACGCTGGCCTGCCTCATGACCGCCTGCGTGGCCGGCACATTTTTCACCGAAGGATCGATTCTATTAGGAGGTTCGTAATGTTCATACGTCTTGTGGACGAGTGTGAGCAATTCGTGGCCGGCGACGGCGCTCTCTTGCGCGAGTTGCTGCACCCGGACAAAACGACGCCCAAGCTGCGATGCAGCCTGGCCCATGCGACCGTCCCGCCGGGGCGGAAGACCAGGCCTCACCGCCTCGCCAACGCCGAAGTGTACTACATTCTCGAGGGTTTCGGCGTCATGTTCATCGACGATGAATCCGAGCCGGTCGAACCGGGCAACGCCATTTACATCCCGCCCCGGGCCACGCAGTACATCGAAAACACCGGCGACCATGAGCTGGTCTTCCTCTGCATCGTCGATCCCGCCTGGCAGCCCCAAGACGAGGAAATCCTCGACGATGGATGATGGGCAGCAGTCACACATGTGCGATGGCCGCCCCGCCGACGCTGCCGGCCGCCGGTCGTGCCGACCCGTATTTCCGCTCGGAAATGCATCGGCAGAAAAACCCGGCATCGCAAAAATCCCCCTTGACGCCAAGCCATCTCGTTTGTACACTGAGCAACGAATGAGACAGGGATCCTGACAGCGACATTACCGGTGAGCTACGGGATTGAGCTTATGACGATGCCGACGGTTATTACGTTTGTTGCCTATTTCGTCCTGCTGTTAGGGATTGGGTTCTATTTCTACCGGCGCAACGAGAGCATCGAGGAGTACCTGCTGGGCGGGCGCGGGATGGGGGCGTGGGTCACCGCCCTGTCGGCCCAGGCCAGCGACATGAGCGGGTGGCTGCTGATGGGCCTTCCCGGGGCGATCTACCTGGCGGGCGTGGCGGACGCGTGGATCGCCATCGGCCTCTTCGCCGGCACGGCGCTGAACTGGAAGCTCGTATCGGGCCGTCTGCGCCTCTACACACAGAAGACCGGCACGATCACCCTGCCCTGCTTCTTCGAGGCGCGTTTCGGCGATCCCACGGGCGTGCTGCGGATCGTCTCGGCCATCGTAATCCTGATCTTCTTCACGATCTACGCCTCCAGCGGCCTGGTCGCGGCGGGCAAGCTCTTCGAATCCACGTTCAACGTCTCGTACCAGGCGGCGGTTCTGATCGGCGGCGCGATCATCGTCGTCTATACGTTCCTAGGCGGGTTCCTGGCCGTATGCTGGACGGACCTGTTTCAGGGCTCGCTGATGGTGCTGGCCCTGGTGATCGTCCCGGCCGTGGCGTATACAAAAGCCGGCGGCATCGACGGCATTCGCGAGGCCATGGTCGCGCGAGAGCTCTCGTTGAGTCTGTTCTCCCACGGCGGTGCCGCCGGCGCGTTGGCAATCCTCTCGGCAACCGCCTGGGGATTGGGCTACTTCGGCCAGCCCCACATCCTCGTGCGATTCATGAGCGCCAAATCGCTGGCGAAACTGCGCGAATCGACCGCCATTGCCATCGTCTGGGTGTTCATTTCCCTGACGGGCGCGGTCGTGATCGGGCTGGTCGGAATCGGCATGTTCAAGACGCTGCCCAATGACGACGCCGAGAAAGTCTTCATCCACATGATCTCCGAGGTCATGCATCCCTGGATCGCCGGGATCATGTTGGCGGCCATTCTCTCGGCCATCATGTCCACCATCGATTCGCAGTTGCTGGTCTCTTCGTCGGCGCTGACGGAGGACTTCTACCAGAAGGCCATCAAGCGGGACGCCGGCGAGCGCGAGGTCGTCCTGGTCGGCCGCGTGTGCGTGATTGTCATCTCGGCGGTGGCCCTGGCGCTGGCGCTGCGCCCGAGCGATACGATCCTGGGAATCGTGGCGTATGCCTGGGGCGGCTTCGGGGCGGCGTTCGGACCGCTGATTCTCTTTGCCCTGTTCTCGAAGCGCACGAGCTGGCCGGCGGCTTTGATCGGCATGGTCACCGGCACTGTCGTGCTGGTCGTGTGGAAACAGGTCGGCCTCAGCGAGCACATGTATGAGATCGTCCCGGGATTCGCGGCCAATTGTCTGGCGCTGACGATCACCAACGCCGTCGCCCCGCAGAACGATCCGGCCGTGTTGCGCCAGTTCGACGAAGTCCGCAACGAGATACGGGGCCTCGCGCCGGAGCCCGAGACGACAAGGAGAACACCATGAGCCCGATAGCGATCGATGTCGTGCTGCTGCCCGATACCGCCATGACCGACAAGGCCATCGCGCTGAACAGGATGCTGGTCGGTGACGATAGCCGGGAAATCGTCCTGGGCCGCGAGACGCGCCTGCCGCACATCTCATTGGCGATGGGCTGCATCGACGAGAGCGATATCGACGCAATCGCGGGCCTGCTGCGAAACCTCGCTCGGAAAGAACCCGTCGGGCGGTTGCGCATCACCGGGATCGTGACCTCGACCAACGCGCGTGGACAAAAGACGTCTCTTCTCGAAGTGGAACGAACCCCCGCGTTGCAGGCGCTTCACGAAAGCGTGATGGAAGAGCTGAGCCCCTTCTTTCGACACGAGGCGAGCGCCGCGGCGGTTTGCGACGACGTGGTGGCGGAGACGACGCTGGAATGGATTCGCCGTTACCGCGAGAAAGCAGCCTTCGAGCGATTCCTGCCGCACATCACGATCGGCTACGGCCAAATGCCGGATGAACCGCCCTTCCCCATCGACTTCAACGTGGCGGAGCTGGCCCTGTGTCACCTCGGAAATCACTGCACCTGCCGGCGCGTGCTGACATCCGTTCCACTGCGCTGAGAAGGGAACATGCTTCGCAGAGCAGCGCCGCCTGGCAAAGCGAGAGGCGGCGCGTCTAATGGGCGATCACGCTGGAAACCCGGAACACCGGCAGCAGCAGCGCGATGGCGATGGTCCCGATGATGGTGCCGAGAATCGTGATCATGAGCGGCTCGATGAGCGTCATCACGTTCTGGATCGAGGCTTGCAGCTTCTTCTCGTAAAAGATCGAGACCTTGTCGCACACTTCGCCCAGCCGGCCGCTCCGCTCGCCCGCGCGAAGCATCTGGATGATGCCCGGCGAAATCAGGTCCGCGCTTTCGGCCAGCATGATCGATTCGGACAATTGGTACCCGTCCTCGATCCTCTTGTAGACGTCGCCCCAGAGCTGTTGGAAGTAGTAGTTGTCCACGGACCCCTGGGCCACGCGAATGGCGTCGAGCAGCTTGACGCCGGTATTGACCATCGTGGCCATGATGCGCATGCTGCGCGTGACGAACAGGTCCACGAACATCGTTCCCACCACGGGCAGGCGGACTTTGATTCCGTCGATCGTGCGCCGGCCTTTCTCGGTCTGGGCGCCGTAATAGAGGAATCCACCCAGCAGGATGAGGGCGGTGAGGATACCCGTCATCGCCTCCAGGTTGCCGATGATCCGGCTCACGCCGACCAGCACCTGGGTGAGCCTGGGCAGATCGGCCCCCCGGGCCGCATAAATCCTCATAAAGCGGGGCAGTACGAAAAACATCAGCGTGCCGGTGGCGGCCACGGCCATCAGAACCATGACCAGGGGATAGGTCATGGCGCTTTTGATGCGTTTACGCGTGTCGGCCTCAAAATCCAGGTATCCGGTCAGCACGGTGAGCATCTCCACCATTTTGCCGGAGGCTTCGGAGGCCTTGACCATGCTGACGAACATGGAGCTGAAAATATGCGGGTAGCTACGCAGGGCTTTGGAGAAATTATCCCCCCCCTTCACGCGTTCGGAGATATCGTAGAGGATGACCTTGAATTTCAGATCGGCCGCCTGTTCGGCGATGGCGTCCAGGGCGTCGCTGAGGACGACGCCGCTATCGAGCATGATGGCCAACTGCGTCGTGAAAAAGATGAGGTCGGTCGATCGGACGCGGGCTTTGCAGAGCCGCTCGGACCATTCGGGCGGATGGATTCCGACGGCGCGAGAAGAACGCGACGGCAAAGCACCATCGGGGCTCATCGCCGCGTCGGTTTGTCGGTCTTCGAATTCTGCCAGCAAGGGAGCCATGAATACGCCTCAACACACGGTTTCTTCTCAGATCTCTCACGCCACGATTAGATTCTCGGACGCGGCGGTTCGCAGCACCTCTTCGAGGGACACGATGCCCGCCTTCACTTTCTCCATGCCGTCCAGTCGCAGGGGGATCATGCCTTTGGCCAGTGCCCGGGCCCGCAGAGCCTTGGTTGTGGCATGGTCGGTGATCATCTCGATGATCTCGTCGTCCGGCACGAGCAGCTCGTGGATGGCGATGCGGCCGGCGTAGCCGGTGTTGCGGCATTTACGACAGCCGACGCCGCGGTAGAACTTCTCCACGTCGCCGCACTCCGATTCGATTCTGCGCCGGATGCTGGGCGGCGGCTCGTATTCCGTTTTGCAGTTCGGGCAAATCTTCCGCACCAGTCGCTGGGCCAGGACGCCCTTGAGCGAAGCGCTGACCAGGTAGGGCGCGACCCGCAAATCCAGCAGGCGCGTCACGGCGCCGGCGGCATCGTTCGTATGCAGGGTGGACAGGACCAGGTGTCCCGTCAGGGCCGCCTGCACGGCGATGCTGGCCGTATCCTCGTCGCGAATCTCGCCCACCATGATAATGTCGGGGTCCTGCCGCAACAGGCTGCGCAGCGCCGTGGAGAACTCGAACCCCACGGTCGTGCTCACCTGAAACTGGTTCACACCGGCGATATTGCACTCCACCGGGTCCTCCACCGTGCAGATGTTCACCTCTTCGCCGTTCAATTCGGACAGAGCGGCATACAGGGTCGTGTTCTTCCCCGAGCCGGTCGGACCCGTCACCAGAACGATGCCGTTGGGCACCTGGATGACCTCGCGAAAGCGCAGCAGATTGTCGTACGTGAAGCCCAGCGATTCCAGGTTGTAGAGGATCTTCTGCGGATCGATCACGCGAATGACGACCTTTTCGCCGAAGTTCCCGGGCATGACCGAGACGCGCAGATCGATGGGGCGGCCTTCCACCAGCACGTGAATGCCGCCGTCCTGCGGCAACCGCCGCTGGGCGATGTCCAGCTCCGCCATGATCTTGACGCGCGAGACGATGGCCGAATGCATCTGGTACGGGGGCCGGATCTTCTCGTACAGCTTGCCGTCCACGCGGTAGCGCACACGCAGCTTCTTGTCGTCCGGCTCAATGTGAATGTCGCTGGCGTTCTCGCGCACCGCGTTGTAGAGCAGGTAGTTCACCAGCTTGACGACGGGGGACTGCCCCGCCACTTCCTCCAGGTTGCTGATGTCCTGTGTGATGTTTTCGATCAAGCTAAACTCTTCGAGACCTTCATCATCGAGAATCTCGTCGATCACGAAGACGTTCGCCGCCGGCAGGTACGTTTGCAGTGTAGCCTTGATGTCCTTGCTGGTGGAGCAGACCACCTGCACTGTGCAGCCGCTGATCCTCTCGATCTCGTCGATGAGGAATACGTTGGTCGGCTCATTGACGGCCACCGTGAGCCGGTCATGCACTTTAAATAGGGGCAGGACGATATGGGATTCGAGGAATTCACGCGGCAGAATCTCGACCGCCTTGGGATCGCACAGCTTCGGGCTGACCTGGGCGTAGGGGACTCCGTAGGCCTCCGCCAGAGCCGAGGCGATCTGATTCTCGGTGCAATAGCCCATTTCGATGAGCAATTCACCGAGCAGCTTACGGTGGCCCTTGTCGCGTTGTTCGGCCAGAGCCCGGTCGATCTGCTCCTCACTGACGACGCCGCGCGCCAACAGGAGCTGGCCGAGCTGCATCTTGTTCTCGAGCAGAATCTGACTCATACCCTACCTCGGTACGCCTGCACGATCAGCCGATCATGCAAAGCTCTTGACCGCCTCGGCCAATTCGCTGTGACGGTCAAATTCGTTTCGCAACTGCGTGATCTCCAGGATCTTTTCGCAGTTCTCGTCGAGCCCCGCCAGCCGGAGCTGCGTCCGGTTCTCCCGGCAGTAGTCACGCACCCAGAGCAGCAGTTCCAGTCCCTGGCCGTCGATGAAGCTCACGTCGTTCATATTCAAGACGATACCGGTCCGCTGCTGCGAGAGCGTCTCGGCGACGGTGTCTTTGAGAAGCTCCGCCAGATCGCCGTCGATCTCCCCCTGCAGCTCGATCACGGTCACATTGTTATAGTTTTGTGTGTTGATTCTCATCGCAAGAGAGTCCCCACCGCGGCGGTTCCGTACTCGGCGAGATCGCGGGCGCCGTAGATCTGGCTGCCGCCGTCCTGGATGGTATCCCAGAGGTACCGAATGTCACTTTCCAGCAATACCGTTGCGATGTTCCGGTCGAACTGGGTGCCGAGACCTTCGCGGATCTCCTCCAGGGCCTGTTCCAGACTCATCGCATCGCGATACGTGCGCTTGGAGGTCATGGCGTCGAAGCTGTCGGCCAGACCGACGATCTTTCCGCTCAGCGGGATCTGGGCTTCGGCCAGACCATTGGGGTATCCCCTGCCGTCCATGCGTTCGTGGTGGCACAGGACCCCCGGGACGATGTCCCGCATTTGCTTGATGCCGCGGAGAATGCTCGCGCCGATCAAGGGGTGGCGTTTGATGCATTCCATTTCCTCGTCGGTCAGCCGGCCGGTCTTGCGCAGCACGCGTTCGTCGATGCCGATTTTCCCGATATCATGGAGGAGTCCGGCCAGATATATCGTATGGACCTGCTCCTCGTCCAGCGGTTCGGGATCGGTAATCCGTTCGGCGATCCAGCGCGAGATGACCGCCACTCTCTCCGAATGGCCGCGCGTGTACTGGTCCTTGGCGTCGATGCTGTTGGTCAGGGCCTTCAGGGAGCCCACAAAGAGTTCCTTGAGGTCCTTGAAAAGCCTGCCGTTCTCGATGAACACGGCGCAGCCGCTCGCGACCGAGGTGAACAGCTTCACGTCCGTGCTGTCGAAGTCCAGCTTATCGATGCGATTGACCGCCACCATCAGCCCGATAATGGCGGGAGCGTGGCCGGCCCGCGCGCCGTGGGAATCGCTCTTTTCCTTGGCGCACAGGGGTACGGCAATGATATTCCGGATAGTTCCGGGCCAGTCGAACTTGAACGGCGAATCCACCTCGCTGTCGAGAAGCGCTTCCTGGCCCAGGCGCAATTCCTCGGCCAACCGGGCGTGCAGGAGGGCGGCGGTGCGATCGTCAATATCGATCAGCCCCGATCCGGCGGCAACCACGAATTTCATATCGCCGTCGACGCGCCGTTGCAGCAAGACACTGATGCCCTCGACCAGCACGGTATCGGTCAGACTGTCGCAGGCGAGCTGCAGAAAATTCGTGTCCGACTCGGTGACGTGCATGTTCGTGCTGATCTTGTGAAGCAGCACCAGCTCCTCGTAAACGCGGGCGAGCTCGGTGCCGACCATTTCGATTTGCTCTTCGGTACGAATCATCGTACGAAAGCTCCAGGCGACCAGCCGAAGCAGCTCGCTGAAGTACGGCTCGCCGGCCGCTGGCTGATTGCCTTGACGCGGCGCAGCGCCCTCGCCCAGATCGATGATGGCGACGCCAGCCGGAGGTCGAGGGCCGTTGGCCGTCGCGGGAGGCGTCAAAGCCACGGCCAGGAGACGGTGCGCATCCGAAAGGCACCAGATCCGCGCGTCCGCATCCTTCTCGGAGCCGTCGGCGCTCGTACGGAGCACATGTTCGCCGGCATCCACGATCACCTGCGGGTCGCTCTCGAACGACCCGGCACTGAGGAGAATCTCAATCCGACCGCTCGAGTCCACAACGGCGAAGTTGACGCCGAACCGGCCCGCTCGTTCTCCGAACGCCTCCAATTCCCGTCGTTGCGCCGACGTCAGTCTGAGTGGGGTCGTGGTCACCATAGTTGTCTTTGCGTATCCTTCAAGTTGAAAAGACGGTTCTCTGCGTTCAATGCTGCAACGCCAGCTCCTGCTGGTGCAGGATATCCTGGAGGGTCTTGAGCAGTTCCTTCGGACTGAAGGGCTTGCTCAGACAGGCCGAGACGCCGAGCGTCTCCTGCTGCTCCTGCGTCACGGCGAAGCTCCGCGCCGTCAGCAGCACGACGGGCACATGACGGGTTTCCTTGTTCGCACGCAGTTTTTCGATCAGCTCGATGCCCGTCATGACCGGCATCTGGTAATCGGTCACCACGATGTCCGGCTTCTCCTCGCACGTCAGCTCGTACGCCTCGGCGCCGTTGTTGGCGGAGACAACGTCGTACCCGTTGTTCCGCAGCTTGATCGCCACCACGTGGATAATGTGAATTTCGTCGTCTGCAATAAGAATCTTATTGCCGGTCATTTTCGTCCGCTCCAAAGTTGAGTATGGATCATTCCTCCTCCGTGGTCTTACGCTGCGTCGTCCGATGTTACGTGGCTTCGGCCAGTTCGACCTTTGCCAGAGGCAGCTCGAAGCCAAAGGTGCTTCCGGCTCCCACCTGGCTGGTAACAAACACTCGGCCGTTGTGGATTCTCTCGACAATTTGCTTGACCAGGTTTAGACCGAGGCCCGTCCCTTTCGCTTGTTTGTTGTTGGCGCCGACGCGGTAGAACTTGTCGAAGACATGCTCGATTTCGTCCTCGGGGATTCCCACGCCGGTATCGGTCACGGTCACCTGGGCCCGGCCCGTGGTTTCGTCCACCGCCGTGCGAACCGTAACGGAACCGCCGGCCGGAGTGTATTTCACCGCGTTGCTGAGCAGGTTCACGATGACCTGCGACATCATGTCCCGGTCCGCATACACCTGATCGTAAACGATCGGCGCCGGCCCGGTCACGCTGATGTTCTTCTCCTCGGCATAGCTTCGGATCATGCTCATCTGCTGTTCGATCAGGATCGTCAGGCTCGCCGGCTCCTTGGCGGTCTTCATCAGGCCCGACTCGATACGCGAGACGTTCAGGATATCCTCGATAAGACGATTCAGGCGTTGGGCCTGGCTCTGAATGATGCCGTAGAATTCTTTGCGCGTGTCTTCGTCGTCGGCCTCTCCATCCACCAGCATTTCGGAGTAGGCCGTGATGGACGCCAAGGGCGTCTTGAGCTCGTGCGAGACGTGGCTGATGAAGTCGTTCTTCATCTGGGAGATTTCCTTCTCGCGCGTGACGTCGTGCAACACCGCCACCACTCCCAGGACGGTCTGGCCCTCCTGAACGCATGAGACGATCGTGTCAAACGTGTGCAACTCCTGTTCCAGCCCGAACGTCAGCTCGCGCCGGGTTCCCTCCACTCTGCTCTGAGCGCTCTGTTGGAGAAACTGCACGAATTCCTGGTGACGTTCGCCACAAATGTCGCTGAGGGGACGATGCCGGTCGGCTTCGAGATCGAATCCCAGGAGCCGCGCCGCCGGCGCGTTGGCCATGGTCAACCGGTTATGGTCGTCCAGAACCACCACCGCGTCGCGCAGACTATAGAGGATGGCCTCGGTATGCTGCTTTTGGCGTTCCGAGAGGCGGGCGCGGATACGGAGATCGCTGAGCTCGCTCTCGAGCTGCTCGACGAGGGCCTCCCGGTCCTCAAGACCGGCCTGGAGCGTTCGGACCGCATTGCCGCGGCCCCGGAGCTTCTTCTCCTGCGACGGGGCGTCGTGCTTCGAGCGAAGCTGTCTGGCTATGGACGTGATCGCCCGGGCGAGCCGATGATGGCACACACCCAGGAAGATCACGCCCACAGCCCCGACGGCGTACATAGTGAGGCACAATGCCGCAAGCGGATTGCGCCACCCTGCCCCGATGCCAGAATGATACGACCCGGCCAGGGCCGCCGCACACAGGGCGACCAGCGCCATGGTGACGGCGACCCAGACCAAGCTCTCTTGGCTTCTCAACACAACTCCTCCGAATCTGTTGATGGCCGTTATACGTCTCTTTTCATCACCGATACGACGATTAGCGTCGTACCCAGTTTTCGGCTTCCTGTCCGTCAATATCTTCCATGACGATGCTGTCGATCCTCTTGTACTCCTCGGGATCGGTCTCTGCGATAATCCTTTCTCTCAAGCGCAGGGCTTCGAGATAGGTCGGTCGCATCATCAGTGCGACTTTGAGGTTGTACATGGCCTTCTCGATATCGCCCTCGAGATAGTACTTGGCGGCCCGGGCATAGGCGTCATCGGCCAGGCGCGTCCTGTCGATGGCCTGCAAGCCCTTCTTGGCCGCTTCGCGCTTGAGCCGGATGTCGTCGGCACGGTCCTCTCCGTTGGTCTCGGAAGGCTCTTCGATGATGTGCGGCGTCAGCAAAATGATGACCTCTTCACGCTGCGACGCATCGGTCGTGCCCCGGAACAGGGAACCGACCAGAGGCAGATTCCCGAGCACCGGCACCTGCTGCCGCGTGGAGGTGATCACGTCACGGAACAGACCGCCGATGACGATCGTTTCGCCGTCTTTGACGATGACGTTCGTCTTCAGCTCGGTCGTCTTTTCGGTCGGCACCTTGTCTTCATTCAACGACGCGTCACTGTCCTTCGGATAGATATCCATCCGAATGTACCCGTCGCTGGCGATGTAGGGACGGAAGACCAGTTGCGTACCGGTTTGCAGGAACTCGACGCTGCCGGAGGTGGCGACGCCGCCCTGGCCGATCGTCGTGCTGCTGCGATAGCCAAGGTTGGTACCGATCAGGACCGACCCTTCCTGCTTGTTCACCGCCAGGATCTTGGTGTTGGCAAGAATGGTCACATCCGTGACGCTTTCCAGCGCCGTAATGAACATGCGGAAGTCCCCGCAACTGATGCCGACGCGCAGGCCGTTGCCGCCCTGCGTGGCGAAACCGAACGTCTCAATCGGCGTTCCGTCGCCGGCCAGCGAGCTGATCGTCTGAATCGGATAGGTTGCTTCCGACCCACGGTCGATAGACGTATCCGTGACGATAGTCTCGGTCGCGGCCGTACCGTCGAGTGTGGCGCCGCCGGCGAAGTTCCAATCCACGCCGAACTCCATGCCTTCGGTCAGCAACGCGCTCATGATCGTCGCTTCGACCAGGACCTGCTGAGGCCTCGTGTCGATCTGACGAATGACCGCTTCGGCTTTCTCGATGTTCTCGGGGTAATCGTACAGAACGAGCATGTCGTTCAAGGCCATATCGTCACCACCGCCTTTGCTGGAGATTCCCCCACCACTGGCGCCGCCGGCGCCGCCCGTCGTGGAAATGGAACCTTCAGCAGCGGTGGTCGTCTCGATCTTGGCGCTGTCGCTGAGCACCGTCTGGACGAGCTTCTTGGCTTCCTCGGCGGTGATGTAGTACAGCGTGACGACCTTGTACGTCATCCGCTCCGGATCATTCTTGATCTTCTTGTACTCGTCGACCGTATAGACCCTGACGAAATCCCCGTCCTGCTGATACTTGAAGCCGTGTCCCAGGACGGCGTCGAGGGCCTGCTCGAACGTTACGTTGTACAGCCGGCTGACCGTCAGCTCTCCGGTGACCTGCGGCGAAGGCACGATGTTCTTCTTGCACAGGGCCGCCAGCAGACGCAGTCCGTCGCGAATGGTGCTTTCCTTCTGGAAGGCGATGAATTTGATCATCACCCCTTCCTCGGAGAAGTCCACCTGCGGTTCGTTCACATCCATGCTCTCCTCCACCACTGCCGCGGGTACGGCGCTGGCAAAGGGGTCCGGTTCGGCCGCCCACACCTGCCCCGCGATCAGAACAAGCAGCACGGCGTAGAGCCATCGGCTCTTCCATTTGAAACGCGCTCTCTTACTGTTCTTGTCATCATACATAATCATACTCCTGCTCTTTCAAATTCACGTTATTAGAAACGCTTGGGATTTGACGATTTCAAATCGACTTCGATTCACTTTCTCACATCAAGATACTGCGCGAGCTTCAGCGTCAGTTGTGTGCCTCTACATCCAATAAGTACGGCATCTTCATAAATGCGTAACACTTCGAATTCGCATGTGTCGGAGCCGTCTGTGGCGGTGAGCTTGTCCCCGACCGACAACAACTCGTCATTGACGAACGCCTTGGGATTCTCACTCCACAGCACCGCCTCCAGTCTCAATTTCTCTGCAAGTCTAATGGCCACTTCTTGAGCATGATCGGAAGAGACTACGTGTACTTCTGTGCCGGTATTTGCGTTTTGCTCGCGCGCGGCCCGGCGAAACGCTTCCCAGTCGCGTGCGGCAAAGAAATCTCGATTGATACCGTCATTTCGTCCCAGAACCTTGGGTAAGGCAACAAAACGGACGTTAAGGTCCGGCTGCGCCGCCGGCTGTTGCGCGCCCGCCGGTGCGGGCGCCGCCCCTGCCGAATTCGGCTTCCTGCCCGTGAGCACTCGAATCCACATGAGCGTCATCACGGCAAAAAGCGAGAACGCCACGACCGTCTTCTTGCGATCGGCGGCCAGGTAACGCAGGGAAGAGCTTGCCCTGGGAACGCGTTTTCTTCGGTTACGCATCATCCTTCACACTTTTTTCAGACCTCTCGGCAGCCAGATCACCGCTCTTGGGCTGCCTTTGCGGGCGGTAGAAAATAACCGCCTCCGTATGCATGCTGACCTCTCCGGTGTACTCGCCGTCGTTGTTCAAAACGGCCTTCTCGATACGCACCAGCCTCTCCATGGCCTGAAAATCCCGGAAGAAGCCGAAAACATCATTGAGGCTGCCTTTACAGTTCATCTGGACCGGAATACAGTTGACGCCGCCGCATTCGACATCGCTTTGCGGAACGATGTTCTGCTCTGTCAAATTATGCGTATTCATAATGAGGGCGATATCCTGTAGAAACGCGCCCAGCGATCCCTTGGCCGGAACGTACGTCTCGTAGTTTTTCACAATCTCTTCGACGTGATGGAGACGCTTCTTAAGTTTCGGCAATTCCCTGCTTTGCGCGGCGGCGGTCGTGATGGCGCGCACCTGTTTTGCCTTGGCCTGTTTCAGGGACTGCAAACGCTGCCGCGAGGGCATGTACCCATAAAATATGAAGTCGGCCACGAAAAGAAAGCCGATGAGATACACCCACATCTGCTGTCTCCGGCCCGACGTTTTGGATGCGATCTTATTCATCACCCTTCGATTTCCTCATAATTTGCCAGATAGCAGGTAATCTCGAACTCGCTGGTTTCGATCGTTTCGGTCTTCTGTGCGGCCGGATTTCCGCCCGGCGCCGCCGTCTGGACCCTGGTGTTTCTCGCCGGCACCGAGACCGCCGTAGTGCGAGAGTACGAGGGATAGACCTCGCGAAAATAGGCGGAATCGTCGAGCCGGCAGACGAGCGCGGCCACGTCCGCCGGAGTGGCCGCCACACCGGCCAGGATGATCTTAAAACGCACATCGCCCAACGACACGCCCTTGGCCGCGGACGCCCCCTGGTCTGCCGTGCGAACGCCCAATCCTCCGAGGGCACTGCCTTTACTCTGGCCCGGCAGCGGCTCGCTGATGCACTCGACCCGGCTCAGGACCACCGTCTCGGCGATGACGTTACTCATCTCGGCCAGCAGCGCCGCCACGTCGATTTTCGAGTCAATCCGGTTGATCAGATCGGCCTTTGTCTGCACGTCGCTCAGGGCCTTGGCGGTGACGTTGAACTCGTTGAGCATATTCTCGGCCCGGACCCGCTCCTCCTCGAACCGGGCCAGTTCCGCCGTGGCCTGGGCCGTCTTGTGCGTTGCGGTCAGGTTGTAGGTCATCATCCCCAGAAAGATCAGAGCCAGCGCGGCATACTGTCGACGCATGTGCACCTGCCGACGCCGGCTTTCCTTATACCATTCGGGAAGGAAGTCGATTTCTTTCATAGCCGTTCGCCTTCCAGCACCGGTTCGCGTTCGGCGCGCTGCGCGCCGGGGACGCCGCCGGTTTGACGTCCGCCTTTCAAGCTCAGCCCCACCGCGAGCGCCAAATCCGCAGACGAGCCCGTCCCGCCTCGACTCGACGCGCTCGCGCCGCGGTCGAAACCGCGCAGGGGCTCGCCCACCTCGACCTCCACCGACAGATGGCGCCTGAGCACGTCCAGCAGAATGGGTTCGTACGCCCCTCCGCCGACGATCACAGCCCGCTCCACTCGCTTGCCCCGGAACGTTACCGTGTGATACCGAAGACAAAGAGACAGCTCTTTCGCGAGGGCTTCCGCCGCCGCGGTCACCACGTCGACCACCGTGCGTCTCGTGCAAGCATCCACCGGCTCGGCCCGCAGCAGTCTCAGGCGGAGGGATTCGGCGTCCGGAACCGACAGCCCCAGCGTGGAGGCCACCTGTTCGCTGAAGCGCGCCGCTCCCGACGGGATCTGCTTGACGAAACAGATACCGCCGCTGCGCCCGAACACCACCGTCGTATGCCCGTGTCCGACGTCCACCAAAATGATCGTTCGCTGCTTGTCCTCTTCGCGGCGCAACCTTCTCTCGAAGCTCCGAAACAGGGCGTTGGGGGCGGCATCGATGCCGGCAGGCTGCAGACCGGCGTCCTCCAGCAGCGCAATGTGACTCTTGATCACCTCGTCGTCCGCCGCCAGGACGATGAACTCATTCTTGGCTTCGTCTCCCTGACGAACGCTGCCGGCCAGCATGTAGTTGATCGTGTCCCTCTCTCCGTCCAGCCCGAATCGCCGGGCCGCCTCCTTGCGCAGCACCTTCTCGATCTGATGCGTTTCCGCTTCAGCCAAACGCATGGAGGTAATGCGAAGCTCGTCGCGGGACAGCGCCGAGACCACTTTGCGGCCCCGAAAGCCGCGACGCCCCAGAAGCTGCTTGATCGTCTGGACCACGGCGTCCCGTCGTTCTTCTTCCGACGCGTCGCGATCGACGTCCAGCGGCGCTCGTTCGGCGCACACCACCTTCAGGTGCTCGTCCGCCTGCGCCAGTTGCACCATCTTGATGCGGCGCACGCCGATATCCAACCCGATGGGAAGGACTTTTTGCTTCATCGCCAGCCAATTCGATATCAACATCTCACGTCACTCAATCGGATATCGTAATGTACCCCGTCACAGGCTCCACGCTCACCTTTTTCGTTATGCCTCCTGCTTCCAGGGTGACCACCCCGCTGTTCAACGGGGCCAGAGTGCCCGGGGTGCTGCACAACGGACTTCCCAGGTAGTCGAAGGTCACCGCGCTGAAGCCGTCGAAATTCGCATCGACCAGATCGACCCGGTTGAGACGTGATTCGTTCTGGAAGTCGACCCGATAATCAAATTGCTTCCGAACGGGATGGGAGATCACGGTCCCGGTCTCATCCTGGATCTGGTAGGTTTCAGCCGTCTTGTCAAACACAACGGAAAAATACTCTCCTTTGCTGATGGCCATGCTCTTGGCGTACTCCAGATCGGCCGCCAGCATGTTTGAGGCGGCGCGAATCTGCATGCTCCCGGCCGACGAGATCATCGGCACCGCAATCGCGGCGGCCACGCCCATGATGACGAGAACGATCATCAACTCAATGAGTGTGAATCCAATTCGTGTTTTTGCATTCTGGCACATAATTCACCCTGCCTCCGTTGTATCTTCGGTCCGTGCGGCGTGCTTCTTTACCTTCGAGTCAGGCCCGCATTTGCGGGCGATTTTCGGCCCGTCGCAGCACTGCCGGCGGCCGAACGGTTGCGCAGGCAAAACGGACGTTCCGGGGCGCGTCGGCTTCGGACCAACCGTGGCGAATGCCCGTTTCCTGCGCCAATATCGACTGATTTGCCGTCATCAAAACCCCGCATCGGCGGGGTCTTTTCCCGACCCGGCCCCTTTCCCGAGGCTGCCCCTGCGGCCGAACGCACTGCACAAATGCGTCCGTTTCTTCCTGCTCCAACCGGCCGGACTGACGAGCAAATACACATTTTCGGACGTCTCCCTGCATAACTCACGCCGGGTCTCATTGCCTGACCATGCTTCGGAAAAACGCATCCGCCGCCGGCATCCAATGCTCGCGCGTTCCAGAAGGCCAGACGATAATCGCCGACTTCACGGGTTCTGCAATGATCGTGGTTTCCGCCCCCTTCTCATCCAGTTTCCAGTGGCCGATGGGCGACGAGGCCACGGCCAGTTTCGCATGCAATTGCTGGATCTCCGTCTGGGTCAGGGCGCCGTCGTAAACCCGGACGTCGTCGATCAGACCTCCAAACGTCGAGACAGGACCGGCGCGGCGATCGACGCCGATATTCAAATGTCCCATTCCGGTACCGGGCCCGGCGATCGGAAGGTTGGGGTCGCTGGCATTCTTCACGACGCCGTCGAGATAGGACGTCATACCCGTCCCCTCGTACACCACCGCCACGTGATGCCAGAGCGTATCGCTCAGCTCGGTCAAGGCGATGTTTGTATCCCAGGTCTCCGTTGGATGCTTCACGACCAGATGCATGGGACTGGCGTCGTTGAACTGCAACGTCCAGTGATTCACCGAATCATCCGAATTCGTCTTGCCGACGACGCCGGCCCAGGCGCTCTGGGCCGCGTTCGGCTTGATCCATACCGAGAGCGTGTAATCGCCCGGCAATTGGAGGCCGCCGTCATTGGCCGTCTGGAGATAGTCGTCCGTGCCGTCCAGCTCCAGCGCTCCGTTTACGGCGCCGCCGGCGGGTTGCCAGGTTGCCGCTCCGTAGATGGAACAATCGTGATTGCCGCCGGAAGAATCGGCGGCGCTTTCCCGAAAGGCTCCCCTGGCGAACACGCCTCCGGCGATATAGACTTTGGTTGCGGCGGCACTCACCGTGACGGCGCCGTCTGCCACGATCAGCCCTTCCACACTCAGCCGGTTGACCGCCCCCACGGTGACATCGCCCGTTACGTACAGCGCCGGCAAATTCTTGGCCCCCACGATGCTGATGCCGGTGCCGCGAATCGCCAGGTCGCCGTCCACGAGCAACATGCCGTTGATGCTGATGTTGTTGTTCAGCGTCAGGTCGCCCGCACGATACACCACGCGGACCGGATCGGACGGGCCGAAGGTGAAGTCGGACAGGCTGCCGCCGCTCAAGGGCAGCGTCGGATAGCGCGTGGTGAAATCGGCCACGGTCACCGCGGGCCAGGCGAGAGCCAGATCGGCGACGGCGTTCCGCCTGCCCGTGATGGTTCCGGACAGCGAGTTGCAGAACGCGTCCCCGTTTATCGTGCGCAGGCTGGTCACGCTGCCGGCGCAGTAGAGGTCGCCGAAGAGACCGAGCCGCTGGCCCAGGGAGGCGTCGGCCCCGGTCCACAGTGCGATACACGGGTCCAGGCGCAGCTCGGCCGAAAGCCGGCTGCACGCCACTTTCTCGCCAGCCGCCAATCGATAGGCCTCACAGTCGATCACGTACGTGCAGCGGTCGTACGGGTCGGAAAGATCGCGTGCCACGGTGACGTCATAATACTCGGAACTGCCCCCGATAAGCTGCTGATACGTGCCGCCGGCCCAGTACGTGGAAGACACTTCCTGCGGATTCAGAAGCAGACCCCGGGCGTGCTCCAGCGCCGAGTCGGCCAACTGGTCCATCCGGACCCGAAGCAGCATGTTTTGCCCGCTGGCCAGCTCGACGTCGGACCGGCTCAGAAAGCCCAGCGCGATGATCGCAATCGCCATGATGATGAACAGGATCATCAGAAGCGCCACACCCCTACTGCGGCGGTATGCAGTTGTCTTGCTGCCGGCGTCAATCATCATCAGAAACCAGAGCCTCTCCCGTGTCGTCGAGCAAATGGCCGGCCCAGCTCCGCAAGGCCACGCTGATCTCATACCGATGGTCCGTGTTGTCCTCCGTCAAATCGAACTTAATCGTTACGAAGCGCGTGTACGGCGGGGCTGCGTCAAAATCGAATTGGACGTTCTTACAGTCCGAAAGGAAGATAGCGCTTCTGGAATCATGCCCCGCCAGCAGGTCCGCCTTTTTCCCTGTGAGCTTCAGCTCCGCCAGGGTCAGAACCAGCGTCTCGCTCGCGTCGAATTCAGAAATCTGCACGCGGTCGAGGCCGTCGCCGCGTTCCACGTACACTAACTCGTTCAGGTTGATCCGGCTGTCACCGTTGCTATCGGCCCGCCAGACGGCGATGTCGTTGCCCGGCGCGGCGCAGACGAGAAGACAGCTTTGAAGCAGATTGGAGATTCGCAGCGAGGTATGTCGCAGTTGGGCCTGTTTGGAGAGGACGTCATCGCTGATCTGACTGGCTGAGGTCATGGCGAACGCCAGCGTCGCCACGGCCGACAGCAGAATGGCCGTCACCGTCAGCGCCACTAACAGTTCGACCAACGTCAGAGCCTGGATGTGTCTGGTACTTTTCATCACCTGCGATTCCACCGACCCAAGCACGGAACTTCAAACCACTCATGAACTCATATAATGCCACGTGTCATGTCCTCGCCGCCCTGGTTCGTCGCGCGCCCGGCTGCACCGTCGGGCCGGTTACTGACTGATCACCCGATGGAGGACCGCGATCTCCGCTCCGTCGTACTTGACCCACACGGAGGCAAAGATGAAGAAACAGGGCGGCTCCTCGTCCTCCTGTTGCGGCACATAGACGTAGCTGCAGTGCACCTCCCGGCTGAATTTCGCATAGATGGGGTCTGCAAACACGGTGCCGGAGGCGTCCTTTACCTGTCCCTCGGGCTCCGTATAACCGTCCCAGCCGTCCCAGGGTTCTCCGGCGTCTTTGATGATCTGTTCGTAGGGCGTACTGGCAATGCGCTCCATCAGGTCGCCGGCCAGCTTGGCCGCCAGCGTGCGGCGCATCCCTTCGGCCTGGGCCGTGGCGCCGCCGACAAAGGGCAAAAGCACACCGGCCGCCGCCATGCCCAACAGGACCATAGCGAGCGTGGCCTCGGCCAGCGTGAAACCGCCGGCACGACGATGGATGCCCCGACGATCAGTAGTCATAGTACCGCACCCCCCGGGAATCGGTGCCCGTATTGTCCGGGCGAATTTCACCGGTCTGGGGTTTGCAGATCCACCCGTGACTGTCGTCGGCGGCGGCGGGAAACGCCGCCCCGTTGGGAAGAATCTGAACCGTATCCAGGTTATTGAACGGATTCGTCGGCATCTTGGAAAGATAAGGTCCGTAGTCGAACCCGGGTGTTCCTCTGGCCGCCGTGGTGCCGTCGGCCTTGCTCGACAACGTCGCCTGGTCGCGGAAGGCCGCTTCCGTCGGCGCCACTGTCGGGTCGCCGTTGGGATATCCCGGCGCGACCTCGTTGTGCTGGCTGGTGTAGATCAGGACGAAGCGGCGCAGCAGGTTCAAGCTACCGGCCAGGGTGCTCTGCCGGGCGGCTGTACCGCTGTTGGCGACCGCCGGGATCACGATGGCGGCCAGGACGCCAAGCAAGACCACCACAACCAGAATCTCAACCAGGGTGAAGGCCCTTGCTCGTCTCATCACTGCCCCTTTCGATTACCTCTTCCGTCATTCAGAAAAAAGGCTGACCGGCTTCGGGCAACGGCCTTGGCACGGTCAGCCTTGATTATCAGTATTCGACGATCATGCGGGGAGATTAGAGATCAATGTGGTCTGCGTTACCATCCCCATCCGCGTCGAAGCTGTCGTCGGCCCAGATCTCACCGGTGGCGGCATCGTATTCCCAGCTTCCGGCATCATCACCAATCGTGCCCGTGGTATCGATCTTGCCTTGATTGGTCACGACGGCGTCCGTCACATCGTTGAACGGGTTGATCGGCACTCTCTCCAGATACGGACCGTAGCAGTGGACGGCGTCGCGTGCCTTGCTGCCGCTCGGGTTGCCGTCGATGTCGGTGGTCTCGGTCATCTGGGCGATGAAGGTGGCAGCGGCCGGAGCGATGTCGTTGTGCTGCACCTTGTAAAGCTCGATCTGACTGCGGAGTGTCTGCAGGTCGCTGCAGAGACTGTTGGTCTTGGCCTCGGTGCTGGCCTGGGTGAACTGCGGAATGACGATCGCGGCCAGAATACCCAGAATGACCACGACGATCAGAATTTCGACCAATGTGAAACCTTGTTTTGCTCTCATCTTGTGTTCCTCCTCAGGTTGAGAAAATTGAAACTTGTTGCCACTAAAACAGGAAAAATATGTTTGGTTCTGTTATCGACTGAATCGATGTACTACTTGACTGCTTCGGATTGCGTGAGCTGCGGGTCCTCCAAAAATAGTCACATTACGTCGTTTCTTTCCAGGCGTACGGCTTCGGCGATTCATCCGAATGCCTGACGTACATGGAAGCCCTAAAGGTGACGGTCCGGAAATCGGCCGAACCGCCTTATCTGCGGCTCCCGCTCAGTCCAACCAAACTATAGGAAACACAATCCGGGGTGCCAAAAAACGGAGGGAGAAAAAAAACCAGGTGTGCGCCCGGGAGCCCACGAACCGGACACAAACGACCGAAAAAAACCTAAGAAACTCTGTCATCCTGAACGAAGCGCAGCGGAGTGAAGGATCTGGGCTCCGGCTCTAAAAAACCTCTTCGTCGGACGCCAGATCCTTCGCCTTCGGCTCAGGATGACAATTAGTGCACCACTACTCGTCAAATGATGAGTATCGTCCAGACGTTCTGTGTGGCAGCGTCAAGCGCAGCTTGGCGATGGCGCCTCTCGAATCCGGGCGGACCATCGCCAAGGCCTGCGGCCTTGACGCTGCCACACCGTGTCTAACCCATCATACAACGTGTAACAGAGCACTAGCGCGCAAGAGAACCGTGATTCATGGCAGGCGGATGACGACTGCCCCGACCGAAAAAAACCTATGAAACGCGGAGGTACGCCGGGAGGCGGCGCAGGTCGATGACGCGGGTATTCTCGTCGACGTGGCGCAATTCGACGCCGATACAATCGACGCCGTACAGGGCCGCCTCGACTTTGTCCGCCCATTCGATCAGAACGACCGATTCGCCGTAGCAGAGATCGTCGAAGCCGAGCATCTCGAACTCGGCGACGGAATCCAGGCGGTAGGCGTCGATGTGGTACAGGTCGAACCGTCCGGCGTATTGATTGACGATAACGAATGTAGGGCTCGTAACGGCTTTGCCGTCTTCGGCGCCGGCGCCGGTGGCGATACCTTTAATGAGATGCGTCTTGCCGCTGCCCAAGGGCCCGCAAATCGCAAAGATTTCTCCGCCGCGAAGCTGCGTGCCGATGCTGCGTCCGAGTAGAATCGTTTCTTGAGGCGAATTGGATGTGATGGTCGCGTCCATAGCGTCCTTTATCGGGAGCTTGTTTTCCCGTCAGGCCGGCCGGGACGTATCGCCGAGATGATCGTACCCGCTCGGCTTCAGCTCCCGGCACGCGCCGTCCGGCATCACAATTTGCATACGCGGCTCGGCGGTCACGTTGCCGATTTCCGTAATGGGCACGGAGGCGTTCCACGACCGGCGCAGCTTCTCCCACTGCCCGGCCGGCAGCGCAAAAAGCAGCTCGAAGTCCTCCCCTTCATTGAGGGCCGCCGCCAGCGGGTCGCGCCGCTCCTGCGCCGCCGGCGAAACCGGAATGAACGATGCGTTGAGGACCGCTCCGACGCCGCTTTGCCGGCAGATGCGATTCAGGTCCGTGCTGAGTCCGTCGCTGATGTCGATCATGGCATGCAGGCGGACCGCCCGCGCGATCGCCAGGGCTTCTTCGACGCGCGGCGTGAAGTCCAGATGTCTCCCCTGCCCGGACCCGCCCAGCGAGCCGGTGACGCAGATCACGTCCCCCGCCCGCGCGCCGTCCCGGCGCACGGGATCGCAATCGCCCGGCTTGCTCAACATGGCCACCGAAACCGCCAGGCCCCCGGCGCTCTTCCAGCAGGTGATGTCACCACCGACGAGGGGACAGTCGTACCTGTCACCGGCCTGCACGATGCCCGCGTGCAGCTCCTTCAACCGCGCGTCGCCGAAATCGGGCGGTAGCCCCACGGCCACCACGGCGGCTAACGGAACCGTCGCCATCGCCGCACAATCGCTCAAGCTGGTCGCCATCGCTTTGTAGCCGGCCTGCTGCAGCGTGGCCGTTCGTAAGTCGAAGTGTGTCCCCTCCAGGAGCATGTCCGTGGTAATCAGCACCGACGCGCCTTGCCCGACGGCGATCTGCGCCATGTCGTCGCCGATGCCTATCGGGGAGCGATCAGGAGACAGAGCGCGCTGCGCCCGAAACCAGGCCGTGATGTCGTCTTCGGTGGGGCTCATCGTTGCGCCAGGTGCTTTTTCCAGTAGGCGATCTGCCGCTGCGCCTGTTCCGAGCCGGCCGCACCGGTCGAAGCGTACCGTTGCACGACGTTCGCGGCTCCCAAAAACTCGTAGACATCGTCCTCGATGGCAGACGAATGCGCTTTGAACTCGTCCAGTGAAAGCGATTCCAAGGGCTTGCCGGCTCTCTCGCAATGGGCCACCAGGCCTCCGACGATGCCGTGCGCCTGGCGAAATGGCACCGCCTTGCGCACCAGGTACTCGGCCAGCGCCGTGGCATCGAGGAAACCGGCGTCCAGACCGGCGGCAATCTCCTTCGTCTTGAAACTCGTGTGCGAGACGACCGCCGCCGCCATCTCCAGCGAACTCCCGGTCGTGTCGGCCGCCGAGAAAACGTGGATTTTGTCCTCCTGGAGATCGCGGTTGTACCCGGACGGCTGGGCCTTGAGCAGCGTAAGCATGGCCATCAACGCCCCGTACGCGGTCCCGGTCTTGCCCCGCATCAGCTCGAGCACGTCCGGATTGCGCTTCTGAGGCATCATACTCGATGAGGTGCAGAACGCGTCGTCGATCCGAATGAAATTGAATTCGCTGGTGGAATAAATGATCCAGTCCTCGGCCAGGCGCGACAGGTGCGCCGCGGTCAGCGCGCAGGCGAAGACGAATTCGGCGCAGAAATCACGATCGCTGACGGCGTCGATGCTGTTGTACGCGAGATCGGCGAAGCCAAGCTGCTTACTGGTGCTCTCCCGGTCGATCGGCAGCGTCGTGCCCGCAACGGCGCCGGCTCCGAGCGGCGAGACGTTGAGCCGGTCCCGGCAATCGTTCAGACGCGTGAAGTCGCGCTCAAGCTGTTCCACAAAGCTCAGCAGATAGGCGGCCACGACAATCGGCTGGGCCCGCTGCATGTGCGTGTACGCGGGCATCAGATCGCCCGTGTGCTTGCCGGCCAACTGCACAAACGCCTTCTGGAGACGCGCGATCTTGGCCTGGAGCGTCTCGATTTCATCGCGGAGCCAGAGCCGAATATCGGTGGCCACCTGATCGTTGCGGCTGCGCGCCGTGTGCAGCTTCTTGCCGGGCTCCCCGATCCTCTCGATCAGCGCCGCCTCGATGGCCATGTGAATGTCCTCGCAGGCCTTGTCAAACGCGAACCGCCCCGCTTCGATGTCTTCGCTGATCTGGATCAGCCCTTCCTTGATGGCTTTGAGCTCCGCCCGCGTGATGAGCTTGCACTCGGCGAGCATCTGCGCGTGCGCGATCGAGCCGACGATATCGTACTTGTAGAGACGTGTGTCGTACGAGAGCGACTCGACGTAATCGACCGTCAATTCATCCGGCTTCGACGCCAGCCGTTTTTCCCAGCTTCTCTGTTTCTCAACCATTCCTTGTACTCCGAAACCACGTGCGTGGCAAAATCGCGACAACTATTTCGCTTCCGGACAAACCCGCCCGGCCAGCGCCCGGCCCAGGTCGCGACACTTATCGAGCTGCTCCGGCGTCGCCGTGAACCGGGCGTCCACAACCGGCTCGATCAGCTCCAGCGATGCGTCTTCCACGAACTTCCGCATGACCTTGACCGCTCCGCCGGCCCAGCCGTGGCTGCCGAGGATGCCGACCACCCGATTGCCGATCCGCTTGCCTGCGAGCATTTTCAGCAGCATCTCCATCCACGGAAACACGCCGGCGTCGTACGTCGGGCTGCCTAACACGAGCCCTTTGTGCCGCCAGACGTCCCGGATCACGTACGAAACGTGGCTGGTTGAGACGTCGTGGGCGCGAACGGTCGTGACCCCGCCCTCGGCGAGCCCGCGCGCCACCGCCTCGACCATCTTCTCGGTGTTGCCGTACATCGAGGCAAACGCCAGCACCACGCCCGGCTCGGCCTCGTACCGGCTCCAGCGGTCGTACAGGCCGATAATTCGGCCCGGATCGCTGCGCCAGATCGGCCCGTGAGTGGATGCGACAATCTTGATCTCCAGGGCGCCGAGCTTCTTGATGGCTTTCTGAACCATGGGAGCGTATTTGCCCACGATGTTGGAGAAGTACCGCAGAATCTCGTCCTCGAAGTAGTGGATGTCCACCTCATCGTCGAAGATACCGCCGTCGAGCGTGCCGAATCCCCCGAAGGCGTCACCGGAAAACAGAATTCCCGCCGAGGCTTCGTACGTCATCATCGTCTCGGGCCAGTGAACCATCGGGGTCAGATGAAACTGGAGGGTTCGCTTGCCGAGCTTCAGCTCGTCGCCATCCTGTACGACGTGGATGTCCCTGATGCCGTAGAGGCTCTCCAGGAACTCGGCGGTCTTCTTGTTGCCGACGACCTGCATCTGAGGGAATATCTGCTTGAGGATGGGCACCGCGCCGGAATGGTCGGGCTCCAGATGATTGATCACGAGGTAGTCGATCCGCCGGTCCGGTCCGGTCAGATGCCGGAGTTTTTGCAGGTACTTGCCCACGGAGAGATCCTTGACGGCGTCGATGAGGGCGACTTTCTCGTCTCGGATCAGATACGAATTATAGGAAACGCCCCTGGGAATGGGCCAGATGGCCTCAAACAGGGCCGTCCGGCGGTCGTTGACTCCCACCCAGTAGACGTTCTCGACGAGGGGTATCCCACATTCCATGGTGTCATCTCTCCTCTTGTACAGCATCGTCGTTTGTCGGCCGGACGCTCGAGGCGCAGGCATCCGCCGGCCAAAGGTCGTACGATAGCCTACGCGACCCCGAGCGTCAATCAAAAGCGCCCCGGCGGTACACGTCTCGTGCTGCTTGCAATATGCCACAGGATGCCGTATTGTGCGAGCATCCAGCGAGCGTTGTCGCGCTGCCGGCAATCGTCTGTTCACGAGCCGGGACCGGAATGTACTTGTAGGGCTTGAACATGGCATCCTTGCTTATCAGAAACGCCAGATTGTATGACGCTGCCGGGACGGACAGCCCCTGCGGCGTCCTCGTCAAGGACGGCACGATCGAGCGGATCGGCGACCTGTCCCGCTCGGCTGGCGCAGACCGTGTGCTCGACGCCGGGGGGCGCATCCTCGCGCCCGGCCTGATCGACGTCCACATTCAGGGCGCCGGCGGCGCCGATGTGCTCGACGCGGCGCCCGAAGCGCTGGAGGCCATATCGAAGACGTGCGCGCGGTTCGGCGTAACGGGCTTACTGGCAACGACCGTGTACATGCCGGGACAGGAGAACCGGCACCTGACGGTGGCGGCCGATTGCGTGGACCGCGATCTGGGCGGCGCCCGGCTCCTCGGCATTCATCTGGAAAGCCCTTTCATCGCGCCGGAGAAACGGGGCATGATCCAGCCGGCCTGTATCACCTCCCCCTCGCCGGCCATACTGGAAGAAATCTACAAACTCACGGGCGATACGCTAAAGATGATGGTGATCGCCCCGGAGTTGCCCGGCAACATCGAAATCATCAGGGCCCTGACGGACCGGGGCACGGTTGCGTGTCTCGGGCACTCGGCGGCGGCCTATGACGACGCCCGACGCGGCTTCCAAGCAGGAATTTCGCACATCACGCATCTCTTCAACGCCATGCCCTCCCTGCACCACCGCGCGCCGGGACCGCTGGGCGCGATATTTGAGGCGGACAACGTCACTTGTCAGGTCATCACCGACGGCGTTCACATCCACCCGTCGGTCGTTCGCCTGGCGTACGCGGCGCTGGGGCCGGACCGCTTTGTCACGATCACCGACGGCATGCAGGCCCTGGGCCTGCCCGACGGCAAGTACATCTACAACGGCGTCGAGTACGAAGCGAGAGACGGAGCGGCCCGATACGCAGACGGCACCCTCATCGGCACCGCCCTGGGCCTCAATCGCATGCTTGCCCGTCTCACGGAATTCACGGGCTGTTCCCGAATCGAGGCGGTGAACACGGCCACGCGAAACCCCGCCGTGGTTTTAGGCCTCCAGGACACCAAAGGCGCGATCGCGACCGGCAAAGACGCCGACCTCGTCCTGCTCAATGAGGATTGGTCGGTCCATGCCACCATCGTCGCCGGCCGGATCGTCTACCAGGCCCAAGAGAACTGATCCGGCTCTCTCTCGGCGCGAGGCTCTGCCACGACCGCAAGTAGGTGCCGAGGCTGGGTGGTTATTCTTCTAAATTCATCTCCACCAGCGAATTATCGCATTTCTCGGCATCGCTCGTCGCGTCCCTGAGAACGTTGCTGCTAAACAGTACGCGGACGCTGGGCTTGCCCTCGGTGGCAAGGGCCTTCGGAGCCACTGAGGAGAACAGATTGCCCACCACGGCCACGTCGGCCGCCCCTTCCAGCGTGAGGCCGGCCGCGGCGGTGTCGTTGGGCTGGCGCTTGACCTTGTCCCGGCCGATGTAGCTGTCGGAGAAGTTGTTGCCGCAGACGGTTATGCGCCCGCTGTCGGGACCGATTCGCAGGGCGTGCTTCTTCACGATGGTGAATGTATTGGCGCTGACGGCGCAGCCGTGCGCATCCCGCAAATCGACCCCGCCGGCGACGTTGTGCGCGATCACGTTCGCACTGAGCGTAATCCCGTAGCAATCCCGGTCGAGAACGATCGCGGTCCCGTTGCATTCCTCGATCATATTGCCCGAGACGACCGATCCGTACGTGTTCTCGATGACGACCCCGTCGCCGAGATGGTCGTCCAGGTTATTCCCCGTCATGCACAGGTTGAACCCGTCGACACAGCGAACGGCGTCCCGGTTCTCTTCGAACTGATTCGACGAAACGACAATGTCGTGACAGCCGATGAGGTTCAGCCCCGTCTTCTTGTTGTACGTGACGAGCGAATCGCAGATGCGCGGGTCTTCATAGCAGAAGTACAGATGAATCCCATCGCCCCCATGCTCGCTGACGGTCACGCCCTCGATGAAAATCTCGTTGATGCGACGGGCCTCGATCCCGTGGCCGCTCTTGTCGTTACCCGTGAGTCGAAAGTCCGCCAGTCGAATCCTCCACAGCTCGCCCTGGCGATCATCCCGGCCGCTGGGGTGCTGCAGGATCAGGGCGCTTTTGCCTTCGGTGTTGACGTTCTTGATGTGCGTGGCGGTGCCCGCTCCTTCGATGACCGCGTCCGAGACGGTGACTCGAAGAGGCTCGGCAATCTCAAACGTGCCGGGGGGCAAGCGCACCACCCCACCGGCAGCGGGCAGCGCATCGATAGCCGCCTGAATGCTCGGATACGCGGCAGCATCAATCACCGCCCCCGCGCCGGGCAATCGCGTCTTTCCTACGGCTGCCCCAGCCCGACTTGCAGCCACGTGAACCCGGCTCACGGTTACGAGAGCCCCCGCAAAAAACAGCAGACAGATCCAATGGAGAGTCTTCATCTCTGTGCTCCTTCCCGGTATTTGGCTTGCTGTCTTTCCGCTTTGTAGCCGCACGCCCCGAACGAGGTCTCGTCAGAAGGACTTCATCACCTCAGCCAGGGCGGAAACGGCCCGGTCGATCTCTGCGCTCGTAATGCCGTAGTGCGTCACCGCTCGGAAACGCCGGGGGCCCAACTTCAGGATCTTGACGCCTTTCGAAGCCAGTCTCGCCAGGATCTCTTCGGCGGGCTTCTGATCATCCGCGACGTCGAAATAGACGATATTCGTCTGCACGCGCGCAAGGTCGATGGAGAGACCGTCGATTTCGTTGATGCCCCGGGCCAGCCGGGCGGCGTTCTCGTGATCCTCCCGGATCCTGTCGATCATCTCGTCCAGAGCGACGATACCGGCGGCCGCGATGACGCCTGCCTGACGCATTCCTCCGCCCACGACCTTGCGGATTCGACGCGCCTCGGCAATGAACTCTTCGGGACCGCAGATGACCGAGCCGACCGGGGCGGCCAGCCCCTTCGAAAGGCAAAACGTCAAAGTCTCCACGTGCTGCGTCAGTTCCTTGACGTCCACCCCCAAAGCCACGGCTGCGTTGAAAACGCGCGCTCCGTCGAGGTGGACACCGAGCTGATGCCTTCGGGCCAGGGCAGCGACCGCCTCCATGTACTCGGCGCTAAGAGCCGCCCCGCCGCACCGGTTGTGCGTGTTCTCCAGGCAGATCAGGCGGGTGCGCGGGAAATGAACGTTGTCCGCACGGATAGCGGCTTCGATGTCTTCCAGCCTGACTGTGCCGTCCGGTTGATTGCGAACCGTGTGCGGATGGATCCCACCCAGGGCCGAGATCCCCCCGGCCTCGTACAAAAAGGTGTGAGACACGTCCCCGAGGATGATCTCCTCGCCGCGGCCACAACGCGCCAGAATCGAAACCAGATTGCCCATGGTCCCGCTGACCACCAGCAGAGCCGACTCTTTGCCGACGCGCTGAGCCGCCATGCGTTCCAGGCGATTGACGGTCGGATCTTCGCCAAAGACGTCATCTCCCAGTTCGGCCCGGCAGATAGCCTCGCGCATCTCCTCCGACGGCAGGGTAACCGTGTCGCTGCGCAGGTCAACAGCATTCATGCCTGTCTCCCATAAAAGTGCTCGAAACTCGTGCGGACGGACACCTCCGACGCCACACGCCTAAGATAACCCGGCCGGCGGGCTCCGTCAAGGCAGCGGCCTTGTGGACCGCCGGCGGGGAGCCGGCAGAGATTTTGCCCTTGGCAACCAAGCCTTCTGACGTATCATGGGGATGAAAAACATGATGGACGGATTATTCTACATCTTCGGTGGCTTGTTGTTCCTGCTCTCGCTGGGGGGACATTTCTATGCCCGGATACGTTTGCGCCCGGGGGCCGACTCGGATCTCGACGACTATTACTGCGAATTCGAGGACCAGCATCCCGAGTACGCCCGGTACACGAAGTGGCTGCAACTGACCACCGCCGGTGGAGCCCTGGGAGTCCTCCTGCTGTTTCTGGGAACGGTGCTTTGATGGGCCCCACGTGCCGACGACAAAGGCCGGCGGTCCTTTCGAACCGTCAGCCTTGTGTCTTTTTCATTGCCCCGTATGCAGAAAGGTCGTCCTTGTCCGAGCCATAGTAACACTGGCCCTCATGGCGGGCGTTATTCGAATGCGATACCCAGTCCGATCGTCGCGTCGTCCAGTGTGCTGCGCCGTTCCACCCTCACCACTCGCCCCTTCTTGACGCGAGCATATTGGCCCTTCTCTTCGGCCAGCCGTTCCGTCCTCGGGAAGTTCAACTCGACCTCGCTGCCGGGACGCGCCGGTGTCGTCATCGGAACGGAGATGAACGCTCCTACCTTGCTGATATTGGCGCTGCGGCCGTTGAAGAAACGGTTGGCCTCAGGCAGCCAAACGCTTACGGGCCAGGTCAGTTTCGTCCGCTTCTCCCTGCGTTGTTCCACCAACGTATCCATCGTCTGATCTCCTTATACCGATCTTCTCCAGTAAACATTGGTATCGGCAAGGTAAATATGGGAGGCTTAGAATATCTGGGGGAAATATTTTTCTTTTTCGTATTTTTTTCAAAGGCCCGATGGTCAGAAGGGATGTTGCTTTTTTTATCGGGCATTCGCGAGGCACCCTGCCGCCGATTTTGCCGCCCAATGGGCAATGGCGATGACCGCGGGCGGGTTGGTTTCCCCAATCCGCTTGCGACGATCTTCGATTTCGTGTAGTCTTGCAAATATGGTGGCAAAAGTACTCAAACTAAGTGGTCAGAGTGAAGATGCCGAGCTCGCCCGGGAAGCTGCCGACGTCCTCAATGCCGGCGGCCTGGTGGCTTTTCCGACGGAGACGGTGTATGGCATCGCGTGCCGGACGCAGCGAGCGCCTCTGTCCCGGTTGGACCGAGTGAAAGGCAGAGCGGCCGACAAACACTACACGCTGCATTTGGGACAAGTCGACGAATACCGCCGCTACGTACCGCCCGTCAGCCTGCGGACCGAAAAGCTCATCCGCCACGCTTGGCCCGGACCTCTGACGCTGGTTTTCGAGTTCGGTGCGGCGGCCCTCCGTGAGAAGAAACGGCAGTTGGACAGGCAAGCATTCGAAGCCCTCTACAGAGATCACACCATCGGCATTCGTTGCCCCGACCACCCTGCTGCCTCGCTGCTCCTGTCCAGCGCCGACGGCCCTGTTGTCGCCCCGAGCGCCAATCTCGCCGGCCGGGAGCCTGCCACCGATGCAGACCAGGTGCTTTCCCAGTTGTCCGACCGCATCGATCTCGTCCTCGACGGCGGCCCCTGCAAGTACGGCAAGAGCAGTACCGTCGCCCGGATCGGGCCGCGAGGCGTGGAAGTCCTCCGGAAAGGGGTCTATTCGCAAACCCAGTTGCAGAAGATGTCGCCGGTGACGTTCCTGCTCGTTTGCACCGGAAACACCTGCCGAAGCCCGATGGCGGAGGGCCTCTTGCGAAAGCACTTGGCGGAAAAAGTCGGTTGCAGCGTTGACGAGCTGGCGAAAATGGGGTATAAGGTGATTTCCGCAGGTACAATGCAGATGTCTGGCATGCCGGCCAGCACAGAAGCTGTGGCGGCCTGCCAGCGAAAGGGAGTCGACATCAGGGACCATGCAAGCCAGCGTTTGACGCCGTTACTCATTGAGGCAAGCGACTTTATCTTCGCCATGACGCGCTCCCACGCGGAACAGGTCACCTTTCTTGCCCCGGACGCCGGGAGCAAGTGTTCACTGTTGGCCGGGGACAGAGAGATACCGGATCCGATCGGCCGACCCCAGGAGTACTTCGATAACTGTGCCAATATCATAGAAGCGGCTGTGAAAGCCAGAGTGCGCGAGCTTAGAGTATGAAAATCGCAGTGGGAAGTGATCATCGAGGCTATGAAGCCAAACAAGTCGTCAAGGCGATAATCGCCCAGATGGGACATGAATGCATTGATTTCGGGACGGATGGAACCAGTCCCGTCGACTATCCTGATTTGGCCTATACCGTAGCCAAGGCGGTCTCGGACGCACAGGCCGAACGGGCCATCCTCATTTGCGCCACCGGCTTGGGAATGAGTATCGCCGCCAACAAAGTCAGGGGGATTCGGGCGGCTCTCTGTCACGACGAGTTGAGCGCCCAGATCTCGCGCGACCACAACGACACAAACGTATTGTGCCTCTCCGGCGACCAGATCGGACAGGTGCTGCTCCGCAAGATCGTGGAAGTCTGGATCGGCACGGAATTCAGCGGAGGGCGTCATCGGAGGCGCGTGAACAAAATCACCGCGATCGAAAAAGGCCGAGACCCGCGTGAGGTGAAAAACGGGTGACCCGGCGAGGCGCTTGAATCGGCCAATCACACCGAAGTTGCTCTACGCAGCAATCGTCCCAGCAGCGCAGAACCTGCGTGAACTGCCCCCTTGCGCATGACTCACACCCGCACGCCACAGATCCCCTCGCAAGCGGCCACCGCTCATTCGAGCTTTTGCTGAAGCTGCTGGAGCACGGAACGGATGGCCTTGATCTGGCCCTGGAGCCCCATCATTTGCTCGGTCTGGACCTGAAGCTTGCTGTTGAGCTGATCGATCTTGCTCTGGGCCACCTTCGCGTGTTCCAGCGCCGCATCCCGGGACTTCGTGAGAGTGGCAACCTGTTTCTCCAGCAGTCCGCGCGTATCCACGAGATTCTTCACCATCGTCTGCAGCTCATCTCGCGACTTGGTCAGCTCATTGACCCTCTGCTGGAGCTGGCCATTGGCCGTGCTCAGTTCATCCACTCTCTGACTCAGTTCCGCACGTGCGGCCCCGAGTTGACTCACCTTCGCCTCAAGCTGGGTGCTGTTCGTGCTGAGGACGCCTACCTTAGCCTCAAGCTCATCGCGCAGCTCGGCAAGGCTCTTGACCTGATCGGCCAGCTCGCTTTTCTCCTGCTTTTCGGCCGCCAGCGCAGAAGCCGTCTCATTGAGCTCTCTCTCGAACGCCTTTACATCTTCCTGGAGCTTGTCTCGCTCCTGGCGCGTCTTATCGAGGCTGGTCTTGAGCTGCTCCACCTGCTTCTGCAATTCGGCGGTCTCGGTAGCCGACTGGTTGCAGCCCCCGAGGGCCAGTGTGCCGGCGATGGCAAGTGCCCAGACAACCGCGTACCTGATATTCGTCATTCCGCTCCTCCTTTCCCGTTTGGCAAGCCAAACTGGAGTATGTTTGCTCACTCACCCCCCACCGGGCCGACATACCCGAACCCGTTTTACCTATATTCACACACAGCTAATAACTTAGGATAACTCAACATGCCCCGCACGTCAAGAGTTTTCCTTGCTGCCCGAGTGTTCGACGATCTTCCCGATTCTCGCTCGGGCCCCGGGGGGCCTCCGCCCGCCCCCGCCAGACCGCACGGGAGGGCCGGCTCAGCAAGGGTCCGGAATTGCCGCCGGGCTCCCTCACGCCAAACCACTGAGACGAAATTTGCCCGCGAAAAGCCCGTTCCACACCTGCCGCCGCCTTTCAGAGGCCACGACGAGTATACGGAGAAGGCGATGGGGAGCATCTGTGAAGAGACCGGACCGGCTATACTTTGGCCGCAGCGGGGTGAACCCGGCGAGGCCGGGCCCCGGCGGTAACTGCAATCGGATGACGCCCCGACGCGCGGTTCTGCACCACCGACGAGGTTCCAACCGACCGCCATTTTCGGTACCGGGCTTCGAGAAGAGCGTCGGTACTCAGACGCTTCAACTCGGCCAGCGTCCTGGCGATGTACGTCTCGACATTATGGACGGTATCATGCACGTTGCGATGGGCGCCGCCCACGGGCTCGGGAATCGCCGCATCGACAAGGCCCAATTTGCACAGGTCTTTGCTGGTGAGCCTCAAGGCCTGCGCTGCGGCCGGGGCCTGCGACCCGTCGCGCCAGAGAATCGCCGCACACCCCTCGGGCGATATCACCGAGTAGTAGGCGAATTCAAGCATGGCCAGCCGGTCCCCCACCGCGATGCCCAGCGCGCCGCCGGAGCCGCCTTCGCCGATACAGATCGAGATGATCGGCACCCGAAGACGCGACATTTCCGTCAGATTCAGCGCGATCGCCTGGGCTTGGCCACGCTCCTCGGCGCCGACGCCGGGATACGCACCGGGTGTATCGATCAAAGTCACAATCGGCAGACCGTACTTCTCGGCGAACTTCATCTTGGCCAGCGCCTTGCGATAGCCCTCCGGATTGGGACAGCCGAAATTGCAGGCGATCTTCTCCTTGGTGTTTTTGCCCTTGTTCTGGCCGACGAGGAGCACTTTGCTTCGAGCGATCTGGCCGATGCCCGTGACAATCGCCCGGTCGTCGCCGAAACACCTGTCCCCGTGCAATTCGCGGAAGTCCTTCACCATCAGCTTGAGATAGTCCGTCAGGATCGGCCGGTGCGGATGCCGCGCGACCTGTACGGTTTGCCAAGGCGTCAGAGTGGCGTAGATGCGCTTGAGCTCGCTGATTCGCTCCTTCTCAATACGCCGAATCTCCACCGAATAGTCGATACCCTTCTGGGAGCTGATCTTGCGCAGCTCGTCCATTTGCCGCTCGAGGTCGGCTACCCTCTGCTCGAAATCCAGGTGTACACCGTTATTGGCTCTGGTATTCTCAGGCGCCATATCGTCTACAGACCTTCCCGCCATCGGCACGATCACGGTCCCGCGTACGAACCGCAACATGCACACAAAAAAATCGCCCACGCGAGAGGCGGGCCTTATAATCTACTTCGCCACATCAGGCGAGTTTTCTTTAAGGGAAGAATGTTAGCATTTTGCCCTTCCAAAAGAAAGAAAAAAATTGACAGGCCGGGACGGCAGCTATACCCTCTGGCATTGGAGTCTCGGCATTGATTTCCCGTAAGATCTTTCACATGAAGGATTTACATAACATCTCGGTTGTCGGATTGGGTCTTCTCGGCGGTTCGATTGCGTTGGCGGTGCAGCAGCGTTTACCGGGTGCCCGCGTGGTCGGTTACAGCCATCGGGCCACGACACGAGTAAAGGCCCGGGGCCTCGGGGTCGCCACGGAGATCGCCGACGATCTGCGCTCGGGCGTCCGCGAGGCGGACCTGGTCATCCTGGCCACGCCCATCTTCACGTTCGACCGCTATTTCGCCGAGCTGACGAGTTGCGTGCCGGACGGCTGCCTCATCACCGACGTGGGTTCCACAAAACTCCTGCCCCACCAGTGGGCCGAATCGCGTCTGGACGAGCGTGCCTGTTACGTCGGCTCGCATCCGGTAGCAGGCTCGGAGCAGCGAGGCGTCGAATTCGCCAGAGACGATCTTTTCGACAGGACGCGCTGCATCCTGACCCGAACGGAAACGACCGACGGCGACGCGGTGAAGTCTCTGGAGAGGTTCTGGTCGGGCCTCGGGTGTTTCGTGGAGGTGATGAGTCCGGCCGAACACGACCGGGTCTTTGCCAACATCAGCCACCTGCCTCACGTGATGGCCGCCGGACTTGTCAATGCCAGCGAGCACGCGGACATGAAGTTCGCGGGCAAGGGATTCCTCGACAGCACGAGGATTGCCTCGGGACCCTCTACGGTCTGGACCGATGTGCTTCTGAGCAACGGGCCGAACATCGCCGCCGGGCTCGACCGCGTGATCGCCGAGCTGTCCAAGCTCCGGACCGCCATCAAGAAAGGCGAGAAGGACAGCGTCAAAGAATTGCTCGAGACCGCTCGGAAGAAGCGAGCGGCGCTCATAAAGTACAAAATCAGGAAGAAGGAGCTTCTGTAGTGAAGCAGTGGCGTTTTGAGGTTTTCAGCCGGTCCGGCTTTGTCGATGTCCACGGCAACGGTGTGCTGGAGGATATCCGCGAGCTCGGGATCCGTTCGATTGAAGCGGTTCAGTCTGCAAAGGTGTTCCTGATCGAGGCCGACTTTGACAGGGCCTTTGCCGAGCGTGTGGCCCGGGAGCTTCTGACCGACCCGGTTTGCGAGGAATACTATATCGGACGAAGTGGTCCGCCGGCGGGGCTGGCCCGCGCGACTTTGCTGGAAGTTCATCTCAAGAGCGGCGTTACCGACCCCGTGGCCGAATCGGTCATGACCGCCCTCGGCGACATGGGGGCCGCGCCCGCCCACGTGCGCACGGCGCGGAAGTACGTTCTGCTGGGGGAGATCAAGCCCGCC
This sequence comes from uncultured Pirellulales bacterium, assembly GCA_964415045.1. Lineage (GTDB taxonomy): Bacteria > Planctomycetota > Phycisphaerae > Sedimentisphaerales > Anaerobacaceae > CAYPZL01. Next base: position 56,381 of record CAYPZL010000002.1, read on the forward strand.
GAAATCGATACCGTTGCCAAGAAGGTGCTGGCAAACGATTGCATCGAAGACGTCGTGATCGGCGATGAGGCCGAACCGCCGAGCCCGCACCTCAAACCGTACGAGCTCGAAATCACTCCCTGGCCCATCACGGAGCTGGACGACGACGGCCTTACCGAGCTCAGCAGACAGAAGGACCTGTTCCTGAACGTCGTCGAGATGAAGGCGATTCAGGAGTACTACAGGCAGCTCGGCCGCGAGCCCACGGATGTGGAGTTGGAAACCCTGGCCCAGACCTGGAGCGAGCACTGCGTCCACAAAACGCTCAAGAGCGCCGTGGACATGACGCTGGACGGCGAGCCGGTCCATTTTGACAATCTGCTGAAGGAGACCGTCTTCAAGGCCACCGAGGAGTTGCAGAAGGACTGGTGTATCTCCGTCTTCGCCGACAACGCGGGCGTCGTGGAGTTCGACGAGGACTCGGCCGTCTGCTTCAAGGTCGAGACGCACAACCATCCGTCCGCCCTCGACCCCTACGGCGGGGCCGCCACGGGCATCGGTGGAGTGATCCGCGACCCGATGGGTACCGGCATGGGCGCCCGGCCGATCGCCAATACCGATATCTTCTGCTTCGGCGAGCCCGACAAGCGCCTCGACGAGATTCCCAAAGGCATTCTGCACCCCCGCCGGATCATGAAGGGCGTCGTCGCCGGCGTCCGAGACTATGGCAACCGCATGGGGATTCCCACCGTAAACGGAGCGATCTATTTCGACGACCGCTACATCGGAAATCCGCTCGTCTACTGCGGCAACGTCGGTCTGATGGACAAGGCCAAGGCCTTCAAACACCCCCAGAGCGGCAATTTGATCGTGGTCGTCGGCGGGCGGACGGGACGAGACGGCATCCACGGGGCCACGTTCTCCAGCGGACAGATGACGCACGAGCACGAGACGATCTTCTCCCACGCCGTCCAGATCGGCAATCCCATCACGGAAAAGAAGATGCTCGACGTGCTGGTCAGGGCCAACGAGGCCGGCCTCTACGAAGCAATCACCGACTGCGGCGCCGGAGGGCTCAGCAGCGCCGTCGGAGAGATGGGCCAGGACCTGGGAGCCGAGGTCGATCTCGAAAAGGTCCCCCTGAAGTACGCCGGGCTCGGGTACACCGAGATTTGGATCAGCGAGGCCCAGGAGCGGATGGTCATCGCGGTCAAACCCGAGAATCTGGAAGCCATCCAGAAGATTTTCGACAGCGAAAATGTGGAGTCCACGGTCATCGGCCGGTTCACGAACGACAAGAAGCTGCGTCTGCGTTACCTCGGCCAGCAGGTCGGCGAGCTGGACATGGACTTTCTGCATCACGGCGTCCCGAAGTACAGTCGCCAGGCCGCGTGGACGCGCCCGAAGCTCAGCGAGCCGGCCCTGCCCGAAAAGGACAGCTACAACAACGACCTCCTGCAGATCCTGTCCTCGTATAACGTGGCCAGCAAAGAATGGGTGATTCGCCAGTACGACCACGAGGTTCAGGGCGGCTCCGTGGTCAAGCCGCTCACGGGCGTAACCAACGACGGCCCGAGCGACGCGGCGGTCGTGCAACCCAAACTCAACTCGCAGCGGGGTCTTGCCATCAGTTGCGGTATGAACCCCCTGTACGGTGATATCGACCCCTACTGGATGGCCCTGGCGGGCATCGACGAAGCCATTCGCAACCTGATCTGTGTCGGCGCCCAGGCCGATCGCATCGCCCTGCTGGACAATTTCTGCTGGGGCGATTGCAACAAGGCCGAGGTCTTCGGGTCTCTCGTACGGGCCGCCCAGGCCTGTTACGACGGCGCGATGGCATATCAGGCCCCCTTCATCTCGGGCAAGGATTCGTTGAACAACGAGTTCGCCTGCGAAGACGGCACCGTCATCGGCATCCCCGCCACGCTGCTGATCAGCGCCATGTCGATGGTCGACGACGTGGACCGGTGCGTGACGATGGATCTCAAGAAGCCGGGCAATCTCCTTTTCGTCGCGGGTCTGACGGACGACGAACTCGGAGGCTCGCACTACTACAAGATCGCCGGGCATGTAGGGGCCAACGTGCCGAGACTCGATCTCGACACGGCGCCTCGCATCGCACAAAAAATCTCGGAGGTTCTCGCACAGGGGCTCGTCGCAAGCTGCCACGATTGCTCCGAAGGCGGCCTGGCGGTGGCGCTGGCTGAAATGGCGTTTGCCGGCGGACTGGGGATCGAAGCCGATTTGCGCGGATTGCCCAAAACCCGGGACTGCTCCCGCGTCGACGCGCAATTGTTCAGCGAATCGAACAGCCGATACGTCGTGGAAGTCGAGCCCGAGCACTACGATGCGTTTGCCAAGGCGATGTTGAATCTGCCCTTCGGTCAACTCGGAAAGGTGGTTGCCGAGCCGCGGCTGACGATCCGAAGCGAGGAGGGAGAAAACGTCGTCGACGCGGACCTGGACGCTTTGAAACAGGCATGGCAGAAGACTTTTGACTGGTGAGATCACTCACGCTACTTGAGGTTTGAGCATGACAGAAGTACGAGCGATTGTATTGCGGGCCGCAGGAATCAACTGCGACATGGAAACCGACTATGCGCTGGAACTGGCCGGCGCGAAGGTCGAGCGCGTCCACATCAATCGCGTGATTGAGGAAAAGGGGTTGCTGCACCAGCACCACATCCTCGTGTTCCCGGGGGGCTTTAGCTATGGCGACGACGTGGCCGCCGGCAAGATCCTCGCCAACCAGGTAACGCACCATCTTTCCGATCAGATTCGCAAGTTCATCGATGACGGCAAGCTCGTGCTGGGCATCTGCAACGGCTTCCAAGTCCTCGTCAAGGCCGGCATTCTGCCCGGCGACGGATCGTTCCAGCAGCAGGACGTCACGATCACGTACAATGACAGCGGGAAATTCGAGGACCGCTGGGTGTACCTCGCTCCCCAGACCAGCCGGTGCGTGTTCATCGAGCCCGAGCGACAAATCTACCTGCCGATCGCGCACGGAGAGGGCAAGGTCGTGGCCAAAGACCCGCAGGCGCTGGATCGATTGCGGTCGGAAGATCGCATCGCGTTCAAATACGTGGACGCCGAGGGCCAGGAAGGGTCTTACCCGATCAATCCCAACGGTTCGACGGATTCCATCGCCGCCCTGACCGACATCACGGGGCGCGTCCTGGGCCTCATGCCGCACCCGGAGAGATTCGTCCGGCGAACACAGCACCCGCACTGGTCTCGCCTGGGAGAGGACCTCGATCCCGACGGCATCAAGATCTTCCGCAATGCGGTGCGGTACGTGAAAGACAACCTGCTCCAGTCCTGCACGGCCTGACCGTCTCTCAAGATGATTCCGTTACGGGCGGGCGAGGCGCTTTTCGTGCGATCGACGCCAGTTTTGGCGCGCGGCGCGGGGTTATCGTTGAAGCATGGCCCGTAATTCCTCCGTGAATGCGTCCAGCTTCTCTCCGGGCTCGGCCGCAAACGCCGCTTCCGGAACCAACGCAGCGATTCTGCCCAGCAACAGCTCATCCGGAGCAAGCAACGAATCGGTGAGCAGCTCGAGAACGGGCACATGAACGAACGGTCGCCTCAGATCACCGTGGGGAAGCGTGAGGTCCCCGTCCGAGACGACGAGGTCGTCATATAGAGTCAAATCCAGGTCGGTCGTGCGCGGCGCGAATTGGTCCGCCGTTCGCCGCCGACCAAGCTGGCGCTCGATCGGGTGCAGTATTCCATCTCGCACTTCCCAGGGACCGGTTTTCGGACGAATCAGCCAAACCCCGTTGAGAAAAAGCGGCTGCCCCGGGCGCCCCAGAGGTTCCGTGCGGTAGAATGTGGAAGAGGCAACGACCGGCGCGTGCTTCTGCAGCAGCGTCAGAGCCGCCGGAATGTTGCGTTCCGGCTCGATGTTGGAGCCGACCGAAATGAACGCGAGGGATTCACGCACCGCCGTCGTCCCTGCCGCGGACAATCCTCACACTGACCGTGCGGGCAAAACGCAGCGCCCCCGGCTTCTCCACCACGATCTCGACCCGCTCGACTTTCTCGTGCGCGAGACAAATCTCGGCCATACGCTGCGCCAGGGCCTCGATCAGATGGAACCGTGAGACCTCCGCCATGGCCAGGATCTCCTTCTTGAGGCCCTTGTAGTCGAGCGTGTCTTCAATCGCATCGGTTCTGCCGGCCTCGCGCAGGTCCATGTGCAGCGTAATCTGCGCCAGGACATCCTGCTTCTCGCGCCGCTCCTCCCTGCCTGTCCCGATCACGCAGCGAAACTGCAAATCCCGGATCGTGATCTGATCGAGAGCCGGCCTCGGCGCCGCGTCAGTCATACATGTGCCCTTTCATGTGGTATCCACCGTCCACGTAGATCACCTGCCCCGTGATGAAGCGACTGGACAGAAGGAACAGTACAGCGTCGGTGACGTCGGCGACCCGCCCACAACGACCCAGGGGATTCGTATGCGCCAGTCGCTTCAGGTAACTCTCGTCCTCACCCGCCGGCGGCAGAATCAGCCCCGGCGCTATGGCGTTGACCGCAACATTGGGAGCCAGCTCGAGCGCCAGCATCCGGGTCAGCGTCAGAAGCGTTCGCTTGCTGATGTGATACGAGGCGTGCTCGCGATCGTACACGGTCACCCGGGTGTCCAGCAGATTCACAACATGTCCCGGTCTGTCCTGTCGAGCGGCTTCGCGGGCCAGAATCAAGGGAGCCAGGGCATGAATACGCATGTTCCGGCATACGGATTCGTCGGTTACGTCATGGACCGTATCCTTGTCGAAAATCGAGGCGTTGTTGATGACGGCATCGACGGCGCCGGCCTGCGCGAGCGCCACGCGGAACATCTCCCGGGTCTGCGCGGGGTCCGTGAGGTCGGCCCGAACCAGCCAGGCCGAAGCGCCCGCGCGACGAACCTGATCGCACAACGTCTGCGCGTCCGCCTCAGACCGGTGGTAATGAGTCACGATGTTTGCACCGTGTCGCGCCAGAGCCAGGGCAACGGCCCTGCCCAGACGTTTCGCCGCCCCCGTAACCAGGGCGGTCCGGCCTTTCATGAACATCTCTGAACGTCCCATCACTCGACCCAATGACAAGTTCCCACCCGGGTCATTCCACCATGAACCGTTCGATGTGCAACCGCACAGCACGGAGCGGCCCCGCAGACGGGGATTGTCGCGATCACAGGGGCGCAAGCATACCCGGAAGCACGCGCCCGGCCGGTCGCATACCCGGTCGCCAACAAAACGCCCCGGTGACGGGAATGAGCGGAACTCCCGACGGCTCAGTCGGTCCCCACCAGCCAGTTTGCCGCCAGGATGGCCAGATCGGAAAATCCCACGGTCCCCGATTCGTCGAGGTCCGCCCCGTTGCAGAAATCCACCATATTACAGTTCCGGCGGCGCCACTCCATGGCGAACCAGGCAAAATCGATCAGCTCGACCCCGTCGGGGCAGGCGTAGTCACCGGCCGGCACCTGCCAGCGAAACACAGGATAGTTCATTCCTTCGCAGATGAACCAGAAACTAACGTCCCACCCCCCTTGCTGAGGATCAAAATAGGTGTCGCCATGATACATTTCCTCAGTGGTTTTTCCGGTTCCGCCGCCGCTGGTGGCCTGGTGACTTGTTTCGATATCCCAGAATGACTTGATTACCTCGCCGAGCACCCACGTGCTGCCGGTGACCCCGCCCACCCACTGGTTTCCCGTGACTACTCCTGTACAGTAGGACTTGTACAGTCTGCCGTTGATGACCGACCCCGCCAGGCCGCCGACGTACATGTTGCCGTCAACGTCACCGGTGGCGTAACAGGAGTTGACGACGCCGTATTCATGGACGATCGCCCCGACGAGACCTCCGATCTCCTCGTTGCCCTGAACCGTGGCTTTTGAGTAGGATCGCACCACGTTGGCCTTGGCCACACGGCCAATCAAACCTCCCACGTACTTCACACCGGAGACGCGGCCTCGCGAGGAACACTGCACGATGCCCCCATCCACCTCTCCGACCAGTCCTCCCACGTGGCTATCGCCCGAGACGTTCACTGCCGTGACCTCGCAGTCGCTCACCGACGCCCCGTCGACGTACCCCGCCAGCGAACCGACACGGAATCCACTGCTGGTCACCCTGGCATTGTGAAGTCGCAGATTCTTGATCCTGCCTATTTGGACGTACCGAAAGAGCCCCACGTAGCCCTCGCCGGCATCCCGATAGCTGAAATTCGAGATGGTCTTGCCGTTGCCGTCGAAGGTCCCGGTATACGGTTCGTTGTCCGGATGGCTGGCCCCCACGTATTTGCCAATGAGATGAAAGTTGCTCTCATCGTACCCCGTCAAATCGATATCCGCCATGACGATGAAATTTTTGCCCCAATCCGCGGGCGTCTGGCCTATCGTCGCCAGGTGTTCGGCGGTGTGGAGCTGATACGGATCGTCCGCGGTTCCGCTGCCACCGCCGTACTTCGCGGAGGCCACAGAACACAAGACCGTCAGGACAATCGCGCAAGCCGGAATGTGGCGGACGTTTCGCGGCCAAACATCGCTGTGGTGCAGGTGCAATCTCCGTATGGAAGCCATTTCGGTCCTCCCTCAAAATGCGGCGGGGCCAGAGCGTAGCGCCGCGTAAGCACGGTACCCGTCAGTGGGCATGGGCGAAAACCGCCTCCCCGACGGGCCGGCACAACACACGCAGCCCTCCTGCCTTTACTATGGTACTGTTCGTTACAAAAGATTGTACCACATCGACCCATGTTCTGTCCAGATTCCTCCCCGACAACCACCGCACAATCGTTGACGCGTTGCGGGGCTCAGCGTACAATCTCCGGCCAGAACGTACGCGGCAGATTCCTGGCCAAGACACAGAAAAGCCCGCTTCGCACGCAGTGAAATCCGTCTTGGGGATATCGAGGCATCACGCATATGACGGACACGACTCCGGCAGAAGGCATATTCGCGGTCTACAAGGAAGCGGGGATGACCTCGCACGACGTGGTCGATGCCGTGCGAAGGTGCACCGGCCGCAAGAAAGTGGGACACGCCGGCACTCTCGATCCCGGCGCTACGGGGGTGCTCGTGATCGGCGTCGGCCGCCCCGCCACCCGGAAGCTGGGCCAGGTGGCCGGACAGGAAAAGGAGTACGTCACACGAGTCAAGCTGGGAGCCCGCAGTAGTACGGACGACCGCGAGGGCGAGATAGAGCCCGTGAGCTTCTCGCAGCCCCCCTCCTGTCAGCAAGTGCGCGAGGCCCTGAAAAGCTTCCAGGGCCACATTCTGCAGAAACCTCCGGCCTTTTCGGCCATCAAGATCGGCGGACGAGCCGCCTACAGGCTGGCGCGGGCCCGCAAGCCCGTCGACCTGCCTGCCCGCGAGGTGGAAGCCAAGGAGGTCGAACTTCTCGCCTACGACTGGCCCTTTGTGGACCTGAGGCTGGTTACGGGGTCCGGTTTCTACGTGCGGTCCCTGGCTCGCGACCTCGGCGAGATGCTCGGCACCGGAGGATACGTGGAGGAGCTGGAGCGAACCCGCGTGGGCGCCTACACCAAAGACGACGCCGTGCGCCTTGCCGATCTGGCCAAGCCAAGCCAACGTGCCTGAGAGACGGATGCCGAGGCCGCATTCTCCATGCTGCCTCGCAGCGATTCTCCATCGAACGCTCTTCTCTATTTTGCCGGCGGTCTGGTCACCGCGAATCGGATATTCGCGTTGGTATTGGGGTCGATCTCGAAATCACCCTTCTGTCAACTCGCCTCACTTGCTCCTCTCGAACCGGTACGTCCCCACGTCCGAAAGGACCGGCGGTGCGCTTCTTTGCCCCGGCGTCTCGCCTTTCCAATCCCCATCCAGGGCAATTCTCAGCGGATCGAGCGGCTTGTCCTTGAGGACGATGGCGATCTCGTCGGAACCGGCCGCAACGTCCATCCGGACGTTGCGGTACATGAGATTCTTCAGACTCATTTCCGAGCAGGCGCCGGGAAGCCGGGGCGAGATGCGAAACGCTCCCGTCGGCTTCGCCTCCAGACCGAGGAACCCGTAGACGACGATAGACGGCACCAGGCTGCTCTCGTAGAACTCGTGGTCGATCCCCAGGCCGCCGGCCGTGCCGCCGCCCTGCAGCGTCGTGCCGCGCTTGCCGCCCTCGTAGTATTTGCGGTATCCGCCCGCCTCCTGCACGTCGCGTTCCCACGCCAGAATTTCGGCGAGACGCCGCCAGCAGTCGTCGGGACCGAGAATTTTGAGCCGGGCCCAGAGATCGTAGAAGCTGAATCCCAGGACCGCCCCGCCGTCCTGGACCTGCCCGCCCCAGGGGATTCCCTCGGGCGCGTACCAGCCCTGGCCGTACCAGTCGATGTTGCGCCGCGTCGTGGCCCGCGGACCGAAACGCCAGTGATAGATGTCCGGTCCCCGGGAGGTGTCGCCTTCCACGATGCGCTTGCCGTCGATCCAATCCATGATCGACCGGGCGTGCTTCCCGTCGGCCAGACCGTACCAGATCGCGTCGAGATTGAGGAACGTATAGCCGTAGTCGTATCGCCGGCCTTCCCTGTCGATGCTGGCGAAGAATCGGCCCGTCTTGTCGTTCCAGAACAGACGATTGGCGGTCTCTTTCACCTCCGCCGCATGGACGCGAAGCTGCTCGGGGCTCATCATCAGGACGCCCTGCGGCATGTCCCAGCCCGGGTTCTCGGCGATGGCCTCCTCCGTCTGGGCCATGGCCAACGTGGCGGCGTAGTACTGGTTCGTCGCATACAGATCGTCCCAGCCAAACGGCATCAAGTCCCAATAGTTGTTGCCGATGCCATGGCCGCCTCGCAGCACGGCTTTGCCGTCGGCGTCCCTGGTGAAACCGGCCAGTCCGTCGTGTCCCGGCCACGGGTTTCGAATGTGCTTGTGCTCCAGGCCACCCATCACGGTTTGCTGGTAGCGCAGCGCCAGGCGCATGCGGTTGATCTGCCGGCGGAGAAAATCGAGGTCGCCCGTCCAGTTGAAGTACCGCCAGCTCGCCAGGATGAAGATGGGATTGTTGATCGAATGCCGCGTATCGTAGGCGGTGAAGAACGAATCGATCTCGAACCGGCCCTGCGCTTGCCCGGCGGCCAGGCAGATGCGAACGCGCTCGATCGTGCCCTTCCACGCCGGGTGCCGATACATGGGCATGATGGAATGGAAACAGTCGCGCGACAGAGGCGTCTTGTCGGGATAGAAATAGACCCGGCGATCCGCGCCGAACTGCGTCTCTCCTTCGCGCAGCCACTCCACATAGGAAACAGCGCGTCCTTCGGGACCGTTCGCCGGTTTCCAACGCAGTTGCAGGTACGGGGCGTTGAACGCATCGATGCGGTAGCCCTGCGGGCTCGTGATCGTCGGCGACGGCCCCGTCGCTTCGAGATGCCAGCGGTTGTTCTTGATGCCCAGCGAGCGAACGTTCTCGAGAGTCCACAGCGAGGCCGCCTTTTCACCGACGTACTCCTCGCCGCGCCAGCCTCTAAGCGCGTTGCCGGCCCAGCCCGGGACCTTCTCCAGCGGCTGAAAGTGCCAGCCGAACGTCTTTCCCTTCACCCGGTCCGGATGGTTGTCCGACTGGGTCCAGAGCGGAAAGGGCCACCCGTCGTCGTGGGCGTGCGAGAAATGCTGGTGCGTGAGCACGTATCCTTCGTCATCCATCTGCATGCCCAGCAGGTGCTCGCGGTGGACCTCCTGGATCGTCTTGTTCGAGCCGCGAGGCCGGGCGTTGCCCAGCCAGATGTCGGCGGTGAGCAGATACTCCTTGTTGAACAGCGTCAGGCCGTTGCCGGGACGATGGTGAAAGTGATACCACAAATAGTGGGTCAGGAGTTGCGCCTCCTCGGTGTGTCCCGAAAACTCGAAGCGCGGAAAATGCTCCGGGACGCGCTTCGTCAACTCCGCGATGACGTCCTGGCTCTCGCCGCCTGTTTTCGAATCGTCTCCCGCCCAAACGTGTACCGTCGGCAGAGCGAGCCACAGTACCGTCAAGGCACTGACCGTTGTCCTCATGTCACATACCTCGTTTCAAGAAATGTTGAGTTGCGTCACTGGCGCAGTACAAAGTAGAGAATACCAGCGTGCCGCCCGGCGTGCAACCGCGAACACCGTCCCTGCCTCAGTCCGAACGGCGTGCCTGTTTACACCGGTGGATGTTCCTCCGCGATGATGTCAGCGATGCCCTTTTCCTTCAAGCGGCGACCGACCTCGGGATAGGCGCGCATCAAGCTCAACGTCAGGACCGTGGAGAGGATGTAGCCGACGGGCATAAGCTTGAGCACAAACCCCGTCCCCAGCCGATCAGCAACAGGCACGAAGGCCAAAAAGACAACGTCCGCGATGCCCCAGGTCCCACCGACGATGAAAGCCATACGGTGGCCGAGGTTCAGACCGCTTGCCTGCCGGGCGAGCGTTATGGTCAGGATGTATGCGGACATGGAGCAGAAGCCGACGCCGAACAGCAGCCAGACGGCAGCGGCGTGCCTGACGAAAACCAAGTACAAGATCATGAAGGGAACGGACACGAGAAACGCGTAGAACGCGCAGGGCAAATCGCCTTTCTTGCGTGCCGCGAGCGCCCAGATGAAAGGACCGACGGTGCCCCCCCAACCAAACATCGCCGCGGAGAGGCCGCGAAAGCTCAGATCGAACCCCAGTTCGTCAAGGTAGGTCGGAAGAAGAAACAGCACGATGGTGGTGGCGGTGCCCGCCGGCAATCCCGCAACCAACACGCGCCAGAACGGCAGCGCCGTCGTCGGGGCCGCGCCGGCCTCGCTCGCCGCTTTTTCGGTGTCGTCTTCCACCGAAAGACGCACCTTTGTTAACAACACCGCAAGGATGCCGGCCACGGGACAGAGAGCGAGCGGATACAAGCCCCGAAGCCCGTGGGCCTCCACCAGCAGAGAGGCAATGGCCCCGCCGCTGGCAAAGCCCAGGAAACCGGACGTCATAAAGACGGCAGTGCTCAAACGAGGAGATATCCGGTCGATCACATGCACGGCTCGCAGCCCCTCGGGGTGCGCCACAGCGATTCCGCACCCGCTTACGATCCCCAGACCGATGACGAGGGCAACCCCCACGCCCGATCTCGGAGCCACGGCCATCAGACATATGCCCGCAGCGAGAACGAGGCCGACGTGCAGAAAAAGCGGCTGCGTCTTCTTCGGCCGCATATGCCCGGTGAGCATCTGGACGCCGTTAGCCGTCAACATGAGCGAGAACAGAATGAAACTTCCGAGCGACAGGCTCAGGGAAAAGTACTGGCGGATCTCCGGCAGGATGGCCGGCAGCATGTTCCCGAACATATCCACCAGAAAATGAACGCTCGAAAGAACGATCAATTGCCCCCATTGTGCCCTGAGGGATTGTCTATACATCAGCGCTCCGTTGGTTTACGAAAGACGGTATTGCGAAACAAGTCCTCCGAGGATACCGGATTCGCCGCCAAGTGCAATGAGGAACTGGTCAACAAATGCGTCTCTTCTGTGCAGCCAGCCGCCGGCATTCAGTCGGCATGAGGCCTTCGTTCGACCACGTAGCGTGTCACGTTGGCGACGGTGTCGACCCAGAGGCCGTTGTTCGGGTCCCGTGCGTATTCGCAGAACGCCCGGAGCGTGTCAGCTCTCGTGGTTTGGCGACCGCCCGCGCCGATCTCATGGCCGCACAGGACCAGCCAGAGGCCCTTCGCGCAAGCCGCCTCGATCAAGGTCCTAAGCTGCTCGAACGTGAGCCCGTCCAGCTCCATGGCCATGAGCTGCGCCGGGTCGCAAAAGGCCGGATCGTTGGCGCCCTCGTCCCGCCAGCCGCGTCCCGCCAGGAACCGGGACGCCACCAGCGGAACGTAACTCCTGACATTCTCGCCGCGCCCCACGAACTTCTGCCCGCATGGATAGGCAAACGTGAGCGGACGAACGCCCAACATCTCGAAGATTTCGGCGCTGGCCCGGTCCAGCTCGTCCGCCATCTCCTCGAGCGTGTAGTTTTCCAGGGCCTTCTCGCGCGCCCAGGGGAAGTTGCCCGTGCACGGGTGACGCATGGAATGGTTTCCGATCTCGTGGCCGGCTGCCGCCGCGGCTCGCCACGCAGGCAGACGCTTTGCCACATGAGACAGTGACACGTAGAAAGTGGCCTTGACCCCATAGCTGTCGAGCAGCGGAATACCGACGTCCGCCTGGCTCAGGCGCGCGTCATCGAAGGTCAGACTGACGGCGGCCCGCTTTCCCGAAGGCCAGACAAAAACGTCTGCAGGCGCCGCTTCGCTGGAAGCCGAACCGGGCCGGGCCGGGGGCTCTTGCGCGTGCCGAGAACGATGACAGGAAGCGATAAACGCGGTCCCGATACAGGCTGCGGTGATGAAGGCTTTACGCATCATAGTCGAGTCGCTCCGCCTTATGCGAGGCCCCGACACGCGGCGGCCGTCAGAGGTTGTACAACTCCTCGTCCTCCAGGACGGTGAAACCGGCGTCCCTCACAATCTTCTCCGCCGCGGCCATCTGTGACTGCTCGATCTCCATGCAGCAGACGCCCGTGCTGTGAGGCTGCAAGACGAAACCGTACGCGTCCGTGACGTTGATGTCGTTCTCGGCCAGCACCGACGTCAACCGGTCGAAGTTGCCCGGCTGATCGGGAACCGAGATCGCCAGAATGTCCTTGAGCGCACAGGCACACCCGCAATCCGCCAGCGCCAAGTACGCTTCGTTGGGTTTGTTCACGATCAGTCGAAGCAGCCCGTAGTCGCCCCGGTCCTGGATCGTAAAAGCGCGGATGTCGATATTGCTCTTATGCAAATTCTCGGAGATCGACCGCAACCGGCCGGCGCGGTTTTCCACGAAGATCGTCAGTTGTTTTGCCATAGCGCATCCCTCACTCTTTGGGTCTTTCATCGACGACACGTTTGGCCTTGCCCTCGAAGACGGGCAGCGAGCCGGGCTCATGCAGCTCGATGACCGGATTGATGACGATGGACGACCGTATTTCCTCTGCGATTCTGGCCTTCAGCGCTTCCAGTCTGGCCACCTCGCCCAGGAAGAGCTTCGGGTAAATCTCGACTTTCACGGCGAGCCGGTCGAGAGCGCCCTTTTTGTCGACGTGAATCTGGTAGTTGGTCGCCACCTCCGGGATTTTCATGATCTTCTCTTCGATCTGTGAAGGGAAGACGTTGACGCCGTTGATGATGAGCATGTCGTCGGTGCGGCCGAGAATCCGGGACAGGCGGCGATGGGTCCGCCCGCACGCGCACGGCTCGGGATGAAGGAACGCCAGGTCCCGCGTGCGATACCGCAGGATAGGCGTGGCCCGACGAACCAGGTTGGTCAGCACGACCTCGCCCTCTTGACCGTCCTCCAGGACCTCGCCCGTGCTCGGGTCGATGATCTCGACGATGTAGGCATCTTCCCAGACGTGCATATCCTCCTTGCAAACGCATTCGAAGGCCACGCCGGGACCGTTGAGCTCGCTGAGTCCGTACGAATTGTACGCCTCGATCTGGAGCAACTCTTCCAGCTTGCGGCGGGTGTTCTCTGAGTGCGGTTCGGCCCCGATGAAGGCCTTACGCAGCGACAGTTCCTCGCGGGCAGTGCCTTCGGCCTCCAGCCGGGAGTGGATGTGCAGCAGGTAGCTCGGCGTGATGTGCAGCACAGTGGTATGGAAATCCTTCATCACCTGGATCTGCCGTTTCGTGTTGCCCCCGCCGATGGGAATCACCGTCATCCCCACACGCTCGGCGCCGTAGTGCAGGCCCAAACCACCGGTGAACAAACCGTAGGTCATCATGTTCTGGAATACATCCGCCGGCACCGCCCCGGTCGCCACGATGCTGCGCGCGACCAGGTCGCACCAGTTGTCGACGTCGTCCTGAGCCAGATAGATCACCGTGGGGATGCCCGTCGTGCCGCTGGAGGAGTGGATGCGGACGACCTCACTCATGTCCACCGCCAGCAGGCCCTTGGGGAAACTGCGCCGCAGATCGTCTTTGGTCGTATACGGGATCCGCCGCAGGTCCTGCAAGCCCGTGATCTCCTCAGGGAAATTGATCTGGGCCTGGCTCAACTTCTTGCCGTAAAACGGCGTCTTGAGCGCCCAGCCAATCGTTTCCCTGAGGCGTTGCAGCTGAATCTTTTCGAGCTGAGAACGCTCGGCTGTTTCTATTTCCCGGTTCCAAAAAGGTATGTCCATAGGTCAACTTCTGTCTATCTCACTGCGATACTACAGGGCATGCAACGGCCCCGGCACGAACTCCCATCGCCTCGCCTCGTACGCCCGAACCCGTCCCGCGCTTCTTCGGGCTCAGAGACCACCGATCTCTTTCTCGGTGACCACGGAGATGTTGTTCTTGGCAAGAATCTGCTGCGCGAAATCAGTATCTTCGAACCGGAAGACCAGAAGGGCCTTGTCGCTGAACTTCTCGACGAACCCGTACATGTATTCGATATTGACATCGTTGTCGCTGAAGATTTTGAGCACAGCGGCGAGCCCGCCCGGCCGGTCCCCCACTTCGATGGCCACGACGTCCGTGAAGTTGGCGACGAAACCATTGTCCTGCAAGAGCTGGATGGCCGCCTCCGACTTGTCCACGACGATCCGCAGAACGCCGAAGCTCTCCGTCTCGGCGATGGTCAGGGCGCGGATGTTCACGTCGTTTTCGCCCAGCAACGAGCACACGTCGTACAGTCTGCCCTTGCGGTTCTCCAGGAAGACAGATATTTGCGTAATCTTCATTGTCCGACCTCTACAGCGAGCGCTTGTCCACGATGCGTTTCGACTTGCCCATGCTCCGCTCGATCGTCTTGGGCTCGACGAGAGTCACCTTTACCCCAATGGAGAGGACAGCCGTAATCTCTTTCTTGATCTTGTCGCGAAGCTCGTTGAGCTTCTTGATTTCATCGGAGAAGAACTTCTTCTCGACCTCGACCAGGACTTCCACCTGATCGAGCTGATGGGCCTTTCGATCCACGACGATCTGGTAATAGGGCTGTGTTCCCTCGATGCCCACGAGCACGTGCTCGATCTGCGAGGGAAAGACGTTGATGCCGCGGACGACGATCATATCGTCGGTGCGACCCTTGATCTTGCTGATCCTCGGGCTGGTCCGGCCGCAGCGGCATTTCTCTATGGTCATGCTGACAACGTCCCGCGTCCGGTAGCGAATGAGAGGAATCCCCTGTTTGGTCAAGGTCGTAATCACCAGCTCGCCGTCCTCACCTTCGGGCACGTCGGCGCCCGTGTTCGGGTCGATGATTTCGGGGTAGAACACGTCGCTGAAGATGTGCAGGCCATCCTTGTAGGTACATTCCTGGGCCACGCCGGGCCCGATGATCTCGGAAAGGCCGTAGACGTCGGTGGCGAGCATGTTCCAGGCGGCCTCGATCTCGGCCCGGATCGAGTCGCTCCACGGCTCGGCCCCGAAGATGCCGATCTTCCAGTTCCCCTGCGTCGGGTCGATACCCATTTCCTTGGCTTCTTCGGCCATGTACAAGGCGTAGCTGGGCGTGCAGGCGATGATCCGGGGCTTGAAGTCCTGCATGATCTTGAGCTGGCGTGCCGTCTGTCCCGCCGACGTCGGGATGATGCGCAAGCCCATTTCCAAGGCCCCGTAGTGGAACCCCAAACCGCCGGTGAACAGCCCGTACCCGTAGGCGATCTGGATCGTATCGTGCGGCTCGGCGCCCGCGCAGCACAGCACCCGCGCCATCACGTCGCCCCAGAGATGCAGGTCGTCCTTCGTATAGCCCACCAGCGTCGGATTGCCCGTGGTCCCGCTGGATACGTGGATCTCGTTGATCTGTTCCTGCGGAGCCGAGAACAGCCCGTACGGGTAATGGTCGCGCATGTCCTCCTTCGTCGTAAACGGCAGCCTCTTGATGTCATCGATCGAGTCAATCGCGTCGGGAGCCACGCCGGCCTCGTCGAGCTTTTGCTTGTAGACCGGACAATTGTGCCAGATGTACGGAATCAGTTTCCTGAGGTATTCAGACTGAAGCGCCTTTAGCCCCGCAGGATCCAAGCATTCGACGTCCTCTTTCCAAATCATGATTGACCTATCTTTCTCCCTTGGAGGAACACTTTTTTGTTCTCCGCGACGACCTTTTTCTTGAAGACGGTTTCGATGGCCTTCATCCAACAGTCCTCTTCGATCGGCAGGTTCGCCGCCAGCACGCCGACAAGACAGGTGTTGAGACAACGGGGATTGGAAATCGCTTCCTGGGCTTTATCCAGATAGCGGCTCAGATCGGTGCCGCCTTTCTTCAGAAACGTCTTCAGCCGGGGACGTTCGTCGTGGTGGAAGCAAACCAGAAAATCGGCGCTGCCGGCGGGGATCAGGGGCGAATACACCTTTTTGCCGAAGCGCAGGTGCGATTCGACCGAACCGCCTCGCTGGGCCATGCCATGAACCTCGGACTTCTTGACGTGGTAGCCGGCATACATGGCCGCCCACCCGCAGATCTCCGAGGCCTTAAGAATTCCCTGGCCTCCCACTCCACCGAACGTGATGCTGAATGCTTGATCGCTCATGAGTCTTGACTCAACCTACCTTCGTAGCAGCTTGCACGGGTGCCGTGAGATGATGACCGACAGGGCATCTTCACCGACCCGCTTTTTCAGGATCTTCCTGAACTCATCTATGTTCTTCGGATCGACCACGTCGACGTTGTCGGCGCCGCAGGCGCGGCACAGATCTTCGAGGACGAGCTTCTTGGTCGGCTCGTTGCGAATCGTCAGCCCGGTGGCGGGATGCTGCTGTCCGCCCGTCATGGCCGTGGTCGAATTGTCCAGGATCATGATGACGCCTTTGGCCTTGTTGTACGCCGCGTTGATCAGCCCGGTCACGCCCGAGTGGACGAACGTCGAGTCGCCCACGACGCCGACGATCTTCTTGTCCGGCGCGGCCTTGCGCCACCCTTCGTTGAACGTCACACCGGCACCCATGCAGAGGCACGAATGCAGCGCCGACATCGGCGGCAGGCACGCCAGCGTGTAGCAGCCGATATCGCCGGCCACGAAGGCGTCCACCTTCTTCAACGCCGCGAAGCTCGCCCAATGCGGACAACCCGGACACAGACGAGGCATGCGCTTGGCGACCTTTTTCTCGCGTTTGGCCCGCCCCTCAACCACCGCCTCCATCAACTCCGGATTCAGCTCGCCCAGGCGGAACGAAGGATCCTTCGCGGCAAACCGAATCCCCAGCGTCTTGATATGCTCTTCCAGGAATGGGTCGAGCTCCTCAACGACGACGAGCTTCTTGACCGTCCTGGCGAATTCGCGGATCTTGTCGTCGCAGAAGGGATAGCTCATGCCGAGCTTCAAATACGAGGCGTCGGGATACACCTCCTTGAGGTACTGATAGCTCACGCTCGAGGTGATGAACCCGAGCTTCTTCGTGCCGGGCTCCACGCGGTTCAAGCGCGTGCGCTCGGCCAGCGTCTTGAGCTTCTTGAGCCTCTTTTCCACGACGACGTGCCGCCGGCGAGCGTGCCCTGGAACCATGACATACTTGGGAATGTCCCTCTCGAACTTAGGCTGATCCGGAACCTGACGCTCCTGGAGAGACACATCTTCCTTCGTGTGGCTAATGCGGGTCGTCATCCGCACCATCACCGGCGTATCGAAACGCTCGCTGATTTTGAACGCCTCTTTGACGAATTCCTTGGCCTCGCTGGGGCTGGACGGCTCCAGCAGCGGCATCTTGGAATAGATGGAAACCCAGCGGGTGTCCTGCTCGTTCTGGGAAGAATGCATGCCCGGATCGTCGCAGACGATGATGACGAAGCCGGCCCGAACCCCCGTGTACGACGACGTCATCAGGGGATCCATCGCAACGTTCAGGCCGACGTGCTTGCACGCAAACAAGCTCCGCACACCCGCCGTAGCCGCACCGAAAGCCACCTCATAGGCGACCTTCTCATTCACCGACCACTGAACATCCACCTCCGGGAAACCCGCCAGCGTCTCGAGGATTTCCGTCGAAGGCGTGCCCGGATAGGCACAGGCCACCGACAGGCCCACCTCGTAGGCCCCGTACGCTAACGCTTCATTTCCTGAGAGCAACGCTTTAGTCGAAACCGTTTTCTTAGCCATAGGCTGCTAATTATACGCCCCCCCTTGGCTTTTTCAACAGAAACTCAGATGCCCGGCGAATTCTGTGCATTCGCCGGGCATCTGTCGCGACCACGCTATAATTAGAACGTGTACTCGAGATTGAACCGCAGGAAGTACGCTTCGTCATTATTCGTGCTGGCATAAAAACTGCCCGGAATGAAGTACTCGGCCAGCAGGTGGCCCTTCAACTGCTTGCTGAAGTTGTACTTGGCCCAGCAAGTGAGCAACTGTCCGCGGGACTTTCCGCTGCCGTCAGAGAAACCGGCTCCCGTGTTCTCGTCGGCCCAGAGGTAATGATAGTCCGTGCAGATTTGCCACTGGCTGTGCGGCCGGAACTTGTGGCCGAAGTTGACCCGGTGCAGGTTCGAGATCTCGGCCACCGAACCCTCCGGAATCACCGTGTAGATGTAGAGTTCGCTCCACCGCGGCCATTCGCCCCAGAGCAGGTCGAACTGGTTGTTGTCGCCATCGGTGGGGTCCTCGTCACCGCTGGCATACTCGTATCCAACGTGCACGCTGTGGTCCTGAGGGTCCTTCAGGAGATACTCGAGATTGCTGACCAATCCGTAGGCCTTTAAATCCCGTTTCGGCCCGGTGTTCTCTCCAGGCAATGAAGGCGCATCCCACTTGTCGCCCTGCTGCATCGCCGCCTCAACACGGTATTTCCAGTTCTCGGTCGGCGTGCCAGCGACAGCGGCACCCAACGTGTAGATTTCCGCCTTCCGACTCCACGACGTAGGAAAATTGCTCAAGGCGTGGTCGACGGGGTTGTCGTTGCGATAGATGAAGTACCCTTCGAGCTGTGTATTCTCGATCGACTTGTTCGTCAGGTAGACAATCGCCCCGTGCTCATCCTGCTCGGTAATCCCCCGATTCTCATCGCTCAAGGGCTTGAGCCACCGATCCGACTCGGCGCTCTGACTCACATAGACCAGATCGACCTTCGTGTTCGTCTCCGTCCAGTCATACGTGAAACGGGCCGCATCGAAGTAGATCGTCCGGGAACCGTCCAGAGGCGATCCATCGAGAATCAGCCAGGCCCCTCCGAAAATCAAATCCTGACGACCGATCGTCGCCGTTAGCGGCATCCCGCCCAGATTCCGCATCGTAATGTTGAAGTGGTCGAACAGGGCCTCGTCGCAATCGAAGTTGGTGTTCTTGTTCCGAGGCTCATCCCAGGTCCTGAACTCCCAGGTAAGACGCGTCTTGAAATCGACATCCTGACCCAACACCCACTTGGTCCACCAACGGGTGCGATAGCGCTGGTATTCCCACTCGTGATTTCTGTTGTCGTCATCCAGAGTGATGATATTCTCACCCCAGACCGAGCGGAAGCGATGGTCCATCCCCATTTCCAGATACGGCGCGGGGTTGTGGAACGTGCCCCAGAACTGCCCCCACACCGTGTCGTCCGCCGGCGGCGGCGCCGAGTCGCCGCTGGCCTCGGCCGCAACACCTGCGGCGCAGGCCCCCATCACAAACAACAGCACTACAACTCCGGTTTTCCAGTTTGCTTGCTTCATTTTCATCTCCTTTAACCACGGGGACTATCTACTGCGTTCCCCTCAATGCAGTCGAAAACCCAGCAACATCACTCACAGGATACCTCTATCGATTCCGGCAACGATCTGTCACCAATCTCGAACATAATTCAGAACCCTGTCAATTGCCATTCAGACACCGCACCCGCGTAAAACCCGCCGGCCCCCGCCATGCGAGCACCGAGCATCACTTAAGATTACTAATCGGGTGATAATGCCCAAAATCAGCACAAAAAGAAAGTCTTTTTTCGGACAACCTCGTAAAGCAGGCTCTATCTCAACGTCCCCGCGCAGACTGCCAGTTCCTGCCGCCCAGAGCCCAATCCTTGCCCGCCGGAGGCCGAATTGCGTCTTAAGTCCTTTTGTTAGATGTATTTAACAAGACTCCGGCGTTCCCGGCGGCCTCTTCGAGTCACCGCAATAGGTCGCGTGCATTGCCTGCCAGGATGCGTTCGAGCTTTTTTGCCGGAAGCGACAATTTTTTCAGGAGCGAAAGGCTCTGCGCCTGATCCGTCCAGGGCGAGTCCGTCCCGAAGAGCACGTACTGCTCCGGGTGCTCCATGATGATTCGCCGGGCTCGCTCGGCGTCAAGGTCTTGCATGGCAAACGATATTTCCATGCGGATTTTCCGTCCCATAAGGTGCCTTTCGACCTCGTCCCACTGCTGCCAGGCGCCCAGATGGGTGGCCACGAACTTCAAGGTCGGGAACCGGTCCTGAATCTCGCACACCATCTTCGGATCGGCACGACGGATGCGCGGAAAGGCGATATCGTAACCCGTGTGCATGACCACAATCAAATCCTGCGACGCCGCCTCCTCATAAACGGGAAGCATTCTGTCCTCACCGGCAAAAAAGTCCTGGTAGAACGGGTGGAACTTGACGCCCTTGAAGCCGGCCTGCTTGATCCGCCGGACCTGCGCGACGCAATCCGGCGCCGCCGGATGCACCGAAGGAAAAGGAATGAGCCGCTCGCAACGGATCGTCTCGCACCAGCGCAGGATCGTATCGAACTGCGCGGGCCGCGTGGCGATACAACAAACCACGCTCTTGCCAATCCCCGCCTCGTCCATCGAACGAAGCAAATCCGCCACCGTGCCATCCAGGTAGGCCTTGATGCCGGGCGCCTCGGCGAGAAGCGCTTTCATCGCACGCGGCGCCAGGTCATCGGCAAAGGCGTGTACGTGGAAATCGATAATGTCTTCGTCCATACTCATCTTCTCTTTCCGCATCGCAGCCTGTCATACGGGTTTTGACTCAGTCCTGTGTTGTATGTCATCCTGAACGCAGCACCGCGGAGTGAAGGATCTGGGCTGCGGATTTGGAATATTTCCCGTTCCAGGGCCAGATCCTTCGCCTGCGGCTCAGGATGACAACGTCTCATCTCACAAGAATTCCTCCCAATCCCTATGATCCGTTTCCGCGCGCCGCTTCGAGCGGCAATGTGCGCGCTGCATCCTGCCGCGACATCATAGTGCCCCGGCCCCCGGAACATCAACCCTTTTCGGCGCAGGTCCGGATAACGCCGGCCGCGACAAGACCGGCATTGATGACCGTCGCCGCTTCGAGTAAGATCCACTAAGCGGTTGTCGCTTCGAATAGAATGAATCGCGCATGTGGAGGCTCGTCATGCAGGCAATCTGGGACTTCTTCAAGAACGACCGATTCGCACAACACAGCGGAATCGAATTGCTCGAGATCGCGCCGGGCTACGCCAAAGCCAAAATGGAGGTCACAGACAGCCATCTCAACGGCGTCGACGTCGTCCACGGCGGCGCGATCTTCACCCTGGCGGACCTGGCCTTCGCCGCCGCTTCCAACTCGCACGGCACCGTAGCGGTCGCGATCAACGCCAGCATCTGGTATGTCAAGGCCGCCCGGCAGGGGACGCTCTATGCCGAAGCCCGCGAGGTGTCCCGCAACCCGAAGCTGGCCACCTATTCGATCGCCATCACCGAGGAGTCCGGCGACACCATCGCAACGTTCGAAGGCATGGTGTATCGAAAGAAAGACCAGATTGGACCGGCTGCGTAGCGCCAATCGCAGCGCGAAACAGCCGATGCGAAATGGGGGGCGTCACGAATAACTCGAAAACGAAATCTCAGACGCGCTGCAGGCTCATCCGCAGACGACTTCTGCAGTGGTTCGACGGACACGCACGCGACCTGCCCTGGCGCGGCACGCGCGACCCCTACGCGATCTGGGTCTCCGAGATCATGCTCCAGCAGACCCGGGTGCAAACCGTCAAACCCTACTACCAGCGATTCCTGAAACGGTTTCCCACCGTCGAGAAACTCGCGCGGGCGCGGATCGACACGGTGCTGAAGCTCTGGGAGGGACTGGGCTATTACAGCCGGGCACGAAACCTGCACCGGGCCGCCCAGGAGATCGTCGCCCGCTGCGAGGGACGCCTGCCCGCCACGCGGGACGAGCTCGTGACACTGCCGGGCATCGGCTCGTATACCGCCGGCGCGATCGCGAGTATCGCCTTCGGCCGACGCGAGCCCGTCGTCGACGGCAACGTGACGCGCGTGCTGTGCCGGCTCTTCTGCATTCGCGCCGACCCAAAGCGGACCGATGTCCAGAAGCAGCTCTGGTCCCTCGCCACCAGCTTGCTCCCGCGTACGCGGGCGGGCGACCACAACCAGGCGCTGATGGAGCTCGGATCGGAAATCTGTCTGCCCCGAAACCCGCGATGCGACGAGTGCCCCCTGGTACGAACGTGCGAGGCGCGACGTCGGGGCGAAGAGGCCTCGCTTCCGGTGAAGCGTCCCAGGAAGGAGTTGCCCACGGTCACCGTCGCGGTCGGCGTCATCTATCGCGACGGACTCATCCTCATCGACAAGCGCAAGCCCGACGGCCTGCTCGGGGGCCTGTGGGAATTTCCCGGAGGCAAGAAGGAGCCGGGAGAATCGCTCCGGGACGCCCTGCACCGCGAAGTCCGTGAGGAGCTGGGCATCCGCATCGAGGTCAAGCGCTCGTTCATGGTCGTCCATCATGCGTATTCCCATTTCCGCGTCCGCCTGCACGTATTCGAGTGCGCGTTTGTCGCGGGCAAACCCCGGTGCCGAAGCTGCACGGCCTTCAAATGGGTCCGCCCGAACGAGTTGGGCCGCTACGCCTTCCCCGCGGCCAACCAAAGGATCATCCAATCCTTGTGGCCGGGGATAAAGGCCACGCCCCCTGCGTAGCAAGACAATTGCACTTGATCTTGCGATGTGTAACGCCTACCATGCCTTGGTGCCGCCGAAGCGGCGCCGGATTGCCGCCGTCACAAGATACAGAAAGGAGACGCTGTCGCCATGAGATCTTCCGCCCTTCGATCCGTCATCGTGTTGATTGCCCTCGCGGTATGTGTGTTTGGGTGCGC
This sequence comes from uncultured Pirellulales bacterium, assembly GCA_964415045.1. Lineage (GTDB taxonomy): Bacteria > Planctomycetota > Phycisphaerae > Sedimentisphaerales > Anaerobacaceae > CAYPZL01. The sequence goes on from CAYPZL010000002.1 coordinate 79,368, forward strand.
CGCGGACCGAAAGGCCGCAACGAGCCGCAGCGGGGGTCCGTTCCAGGTCCTCATCATCGGCGACTCCATCTCCATCGGTTACTTCAAGCCCACCAAGGCGTTGCTGGAGCCCACGGCACAAGTCTACCACAACGCCGGAAACGCCCAGCACACCGCGCACGGCCTGGCGCAGCTCGACGCATGGCTCGGCGAGACAAAATGGGACGTGATCCATTTCAACCACGGACTGCACGATCTCAAGTACGTGGACGAGAACGGCAAACGAGTGCCGCCGGCCCAAGGCCATCAGCAGATCCCGCTTGGCGACTACGCGCGCAACCTCGACGAGCTGGCCAAACGCCTCAAGAAGAGCGGCGCGCACCTGATCTTCGCCACCACCACGCCCGTCCCGCAAGGCGCGCATGGACGCGTCCCGGGCGACGCGAAACGCTACAACGACGCCGCCCTGGCCATCATGAGAAAGCACCGCATCCCGGTAAACGATCTCTACGCCTTCGCCCTGCCGCGACTCGACTCGATCCAGCGCCCCCGCGACGTCCACTTCACGAAAGAGGGGTCCCAACTCCTGGCCGAGCAGGTGGCCGAGAGCATCCGAGCCGCGATAGCAGGCAACTGACACCCATTACGATTGACTCTCGCGTCCTCTCTTGTCATCCTGAAGGCAGTGAAGGATCTGGGCTGCGACGGGAGGAAACCTCTTTTGCGATGGCCGGATCCTTCGGTTTCACCTCAGGATGACAGAGTGGTGGCGGCGTAAGTATGTTTCTGACTGAACTTTTGCAAAATGGAGATTAGGCTTACTTTAGGGAGGAAAAATCTCCT
>CAYPZL010000003.1:0-79891 GCA_964415045.1 uncultured Pirellulales bacterium
AAAACAAAGACTAACACGCCGAAAACCCTCGCGCCAGAATATTTTCACAGACACGGTGCAGGCGGCAGGCGCCGATGCGTCTGCCATTGGCGGGCCGGGGCTGGCCGCTACGGAGGCCGGGATTTTTGCACTGGCGTTGGTGGTTTGGAGGGTGTAGAGTGGTTGGGCCGATTTTTGTGAACTCCGTAAAGCTACTGAAGCTACTATAGAGGAGAACCACATGACTGGACAGACCGACTCAACCAAACTCAACCGCAGAGAGTTTCTCAAGCAGGGCAGTACGTTAGCCGCCGGTGCGGCGGTGTTAGGCGGGCTGGCTCCGGGGGCGTATGCCCGCGGGGACAACACGATCCGGCTGGCGCTGTTAGGCTGCGGGGGACGTGGCACGGGGGCCGTCGGCGACGCCCTGTCGGTCCCCGACGGCGGGCCGACCAAGCTCTACGCCATGGCCGATCTGCTCGAAGAGAAAATGACGCGGTCGCACGACTCGCTGAAGAAGAAGTTCGGGGACAAGATCGACGTGCCGCAGGAGCGCCGGTTCCTCGGTTTCGATGCGTACCGCAAGGCGATCGACATTCTGCGTCCGGGCGACGTGGCGATGTGCACGACGCGGGCGTACATCCGGCCTCTCCACGTCGAGTACGCCATCAGCAAGGGCATCAACGTGTTCATGGAAAAGCCCTTTGCCTCCGATCCGGGCGGCCTGCACCGGCTCCTCCGCGCCGGCAAGGTCGCCGAGCGAAACGGCATCAAGCTGCTCGCGGGCCTCCAGTGCCGCCACAGCCCGGCCCGCCAGGCGCTGATCGAGAAGATCCGCAACGGGGAAATGGGCGAAATCCCGCTGGTCCGGGCCAACCGCCTCGGCGGCGCCGGCTGGCTCGGCAACCAGGGCGAAAACGCCAACAAGCTGATGAGCCAGCTCCAGTTCGGCCGGGCCCAGTTGTACTGGATCGGTTCGGGCCACATGGTCGACAACCTGATCCACCAGATCGACGAGTGCTGCTGGATCAAGGACGCCTGGCCCGTGACGGCCGTCGGCCTGGGCGGACGCGTCCCCCGCAGCGAAGACCACGGGCAGAACATCGACGTCTACTCGATGGAGTATACCTTCGCCGACGGGACCAAGGCGTTGTGCGGCTTCCGCCGGATCAGGAACTGCCGCAACGAGTTCGCCACGTTCATCCACGGGACCAAGTGTGCCGCCCAGTTCTCCGGGCAGACCCACCGCGCGACCGTCCACATGTTCAAGGACCAGCGGATCGAGAAGGGCAATATTTCCTGGACGCCCACAAAGGACCGCTACAGTCCGTGGCAGTACGAGTGGAACGTCTTCATCGAAAGCATTCGCAAGAACCGTCCGCATAACGAATTGAAGCGCGCGGTCTATTCCGATCTCACCTCGCTCATGGGCCGGGCCGCATGTCACACGGGGCAGATGGTCACCTGGGACGACATCATGAAATCCCGCTTCCAGTTCTGCGATTACCTCGACGACCTGGACTACGACAGCCCGCCGCCGGTCAAGGCCGACAAGGACGGCTGGTTCCCCGTCCCCATTCCCGGCAAGTGGACCGAGGTATAAGAGCATTTCGTGAATTACGTGAACAAAGGAAATCAAAGATAAGAAATCAAAAATTTCGGAATCCCGGTTCGCCGGGATGACTTCCTCAATTTTACATTTTGCTGTCTGCATTTTGATTTGTCCGAGATGCGGAAAGGTGGGGCAAGCCCCACCCTCCGCTTCGTTGTAAAGACAACTCGTGAGGCGTGAAGTGTATCTCGCATGGTTCGCGTCGTTTCACGCTTCACGCAGCACGCAAGAAGGAATAACTTCATGAGATGTTTTCAAAGGCTCTGGGTATTGGTGACGCTTGGCGTTTTGTTTGCGGGTGCTGTTGCGGCCAATGTTCCGGAGTCGGCTTTCAACAAGGACCCGTGGCCGGCGGCGAAGGAAGGACCGGTGAAGGTCTTCATCCTGGCAGGCCAGTCGAACATGCAGGGGCACGCTGCTTTGCGCACGCTGGAGTACCTGATCTACAACGCCGAGACCGCGGCCGAATACCAGCAGTGGAAGGACCGCGACGGGCGCTGGGTCGAGCGCCGGGACGTGTGGGTGTGGACCACCGACGGCAATCGCAGCGGCAACCTGAAGCCGGGCTTCGGCGCCAGTGAGATGAAGATGGGCCCGGAGCTGGGCTTCGGCTGGGTGATGGGCGAGCATCTGAGCGAGCAGGTGCTGCTGATCAAGACCTGCTGGGGGGGCAGAAGCGTTCGGCGCGACTTTTTGCCCCCGAGCGCCGAGATGCCGCCGGCCGGGCAACTGGCCAAGGAACTCGAGAACGCCCGGAAGAAGGACGCCAATGTCACGATGGCGGACATCAAGTCGCGCTACGGCAAGGCCTACCGGGACATGATCGCCCACGTCAACGACGTGCTGGAGCGGCTCAAGGAGCACTTTCCGGCGTACGACGAGAAGCGGGGGTACGAGCTGGCCGGCTTCGTCTGGTTCCAGGGCTGGAACGACATGGTCGACGGGCAGCAGCGCGAGGAGAAATACGCCGCCTACACGGTGCGGCTGGGCCAACTGATCGACGACGTACGCAAGGACCTGAACGCACCGAACCTGCCGGTGGTCATCGGCGAGCTGGGGGCGAGCAGGCGCGGCGATTTCCAGGCCGCCCAGGAAGCCGTGGCGAACCTGCCGTCGCTGCGGGGAAACGTCAAGTTCGTCAAGACGCGTGACTTCTGGGAGCCCGAGGTCGAGAAGATGGTCAAGGAAGGTGTGTGGAGCGGGCCGGACTGGGTGAGGTTCTACAACGTCGGCTCCGAGCGCGGATACCATTATCTCGGCAGCGCCCGGATCTACTATCGGATGGGCAAGGCGTTCGGCGAAGGCATGATCGAGTTGCTCGGCAAGCAGACCGGCCGGTGCGCGGCGGCAAATGTCACAAGGCGAGCATCCCTCGGGTTCTAAGGAGCCGGGGGGAATGGTGCGTGTCCTTGTGACTCCTCGGCGCGTGACGTGGTTTGGGGCGCCTTCATGCCGGACTGTGGCGGCAGTTCGACGATCCGCTGTCGGGACCGGATGGGTGGCTGCTGTACCGACAGGGACGCGCGTTTGCGCCGGGCCGACTGGATCGCACGTTCCATGTTCGACCGGAAGGCCGTTACGGAGAAGCGCCGCTGCACGGTGGCGCGGGCCTCGGCGCCCATGCGCAGAGCGAGCTTCCTGTCGTCGAGCAGGAGCCGGGCGTAGCGGCGCAGCTCGGCGGGATCGTCGGAGACGAAACCATTGACGCCGTGCTCGACGACCGAGGTCGGATGGCGGTTGCCCAGGACGGGCAGGCCGGCCGCCATGGCCTCGACCGTGGCCATGTTGAAGCCGTCCTCCAGTTCCGGGTGCGCCGTGTGAATGTAGAAACGATGCGTCCGCAGCAGATCCTTGAGGTGGTCCCAGTCGCGGGACGGGGCGGCGCCCGCCATGCCCGGATTGTGGCCCACGATGCGGACCGGCACGCCGGCGAAAGTCTGCTCGTGGAAGGCCCAATGGAGAAACGTCCGGCGCCGCTGGATGAAGTTGGCGATGCGCAGGCCGCAGGGGATCTCGCCCGAGCAGGGCTCATAATCGCCCGGGTCTGCGCCAAAGGGCACAATGTCCCCGGCCGTGCCCCAGGACCTCCCCTTCAGGCGCGAGACGGCTACCACGTGCGTCCCGCTGAGTTGCACGTACCGGTGCAAGAGGCCTCTGGCCTCTGCGGCGGACAATCGGGACCGCTCTTCGAGGATCCGCGCCTCGACGGGGAGGTGATGCACGAGCAGACGTGGCTCGGGTCGATCTTTGACGTCGAGCAAGTCCGTGGGATTATGGGCGATGATGCAAGCGTAGCGCCGGGTGCGGGCCTCGTCCAGCGAGATGAGCCGCCCGCGCGCGGGCACCGGGCGAATGTGAGTGTCCCAGCCCGGCGTGTATCGTCCGGGCAGACCGCAGACGATGTCCAGATCGTAGTCCAGCGCGCTGAGTTGGTGCACCCACGCCTCGTGACAATTGAACACGAGCAGTCGCGGATGATCGGCCATCTCCATGCAACCTCCTTGCACGCCCGAATTGTATTCGAGGGCAACCTGTCACTCCAGGTCCGCCCCTATAGATTTCGTCACAATCAGGCGATTCACCACACATTTTTCCCACTGTCCGGCGAATTTCCGCCGGGCTTGTCACGTCCCGTGAATCGCCTGATCCTTCCGGACACGAACGCATGACAGCGAGCGCAGGGTCTGGGAGTCGTTGGCAGGACAAGGCAGGGAGCGGACGTGTCGGCCGAGACAAAAAAAGAGGGAGACAGCGACCCCCCCCATGGCTTGGATGTCGGTCTGCCGCCCCCCCTGGAAAAGAAGGAAGGAGTATCATGAGCAAATTGTCTGTTGCGTACTCTTCCAATTACCCCCTTCATCCAAAGTATACGTCACGTTTGGGCCTTCGCCAAAAGGAGCGGCGGGAAATTTTGCCGGTTCGGGAATGGCATCCGATCCTACCCGGACCGCACGGATCGGCGCATCGCTATCGGCCCCGGGCGCCGTCTCTTTTTCGCGGGGACAGTCGGATCAGGCGGCTGTAATTCGCCCGTCTCTGCCGGCGCGTTACGGCGTGCGCTTGCGCTGACTCAGGAGGACGACGTCCCGCAGGGCCTGCTCGTTTCGGGCGCCCATCCATTTGGGCTCGAAGTCCCCGTTCTGCACGATCTGGGCGATGGCCGAGAGGACACGAAGATAGAAGTTGCGCTGGTCCCGGGTTCCGGCGATGACGAAGACGGTCCGAATCTCAGGGGCCTTTTCCGAGAAGCAAACGCCCTTGGAGCAGCGTGCCAGGAGCATGTCGAATTTTTCGGTGCCTTCGACGACCACGTGGGGCACGGCGAGCACCGGGCTCAGGACCGTGGAGGTGTCCTTCTCCCGGTCGAGCAGCAGTTGCAGCAGCGCGTCGGGGTCGATGTCCACGCGCGGCCCCAGTTTGCCGGCGGCCAGCCGGAAGAACTCCTCCAGCATCATCCTTCGGTCGAGGTCAAGGACGATACTGCTCTCGACGAGAGAGTCGAAACGATCCAGGGCGATTTCGTCCCTCTCGCGGACGATGGCCTTCAACTCGCTTTCCAGTGTGCCGTCCATCAGCTCCTTGGCCATGATGCGACTGACCAGGTGCATCAGCGCCGAGGCCTTCTGCGTCTTCCTGCGTCCGTAGAACCAGTACACGCTGAAGCCCAGGACGATGACCAGCACCGTGATCAGGAAGGCATGCTCGCCCATCTCCAGAACGACGAACGAAAAGCCGAGGATGGTGACCAACTGGACCCAGGGGTACAGCGGCGTGCGGAAGCTGGGCCGGTAGTTCTGAAGGCCGCTCTCGCGCAACACGATCACGGAAAGGCCGGCGAGGATGTACCCGAGCACAAACACGGTGGAGGCCGCCTCGACGAGAACGTCCACTTTCACGAAAAGAGCGACCAGCACCACCAGCCCGGTGGCCAGGATCGAGACGTACGGGGTTCTGGATCTGGTTCCGACGCGGCTGAGCAGTCGGGGCAGGAGCTGGTCGCGACCGAGCGCGAAGAGATAGCGCGAGGCGGTCATGATTCCCGCGTTGGCCGTGGTCAGGAATGCCAGGGCCGCCGCGATGCCGATGGTGGTACGACCGACGGGCCCGGAGAACACGGCGGCCGCGTCGGAGATCGGGGTCAGCGAGTTGTCCAACTGCTCGGTGCCGAGCACGCCGCTGGTGACCAGAATCATCAGGGTGTAGAGAATGGTGATCGAGGAAAGGGCCATGACCATGCCGAGCGGAATCAGCCGGCCCGGCTTCTTCACTTCCCCGGCCACGCTGGCGACCTTCATCAGCCCGCCGTACGAGACGAACACGAACCCGGTCGTCGAGAAAACCGCCTTGAGCCCGTACGGGGCGAACGGCTCGAAGTGCCGAACGTTCACCGCCGGCAGCCCCCGGACGATGAAGTACAGCATCAGCACCAACAGCCCGATGACAAGGATCACTTGAAAGCGGGCGGCTTCCTGGGCCCCGGCCAGGTTGATCCCGACGAAGACCAGGCAGAACAGCGCCCCGATGAAATACTGGTTCATCGAGACAAGCGGCGCCACCAGCACCGCCAGGCCCACGAGCGCAAAAGCGCTCTTGAGCGACAAACTGAACCAGCTCAGAATCCCGGCGGCGGTCCCGACGGCCGGTCCCATCGCGCGGGAGATGTAGAAATAGTCGGCCCCGGCCTTGGGCATGGCGGTGGTCAATTCCGCGATGCTCAGCAGGCCTCCCATGGCCAGCAGGCCCGCCAGGAAGTAGGAGATGATCACCGCCGGACCGGCCCGCGCATGAGCCAGTCCCGGCAAAATGAACAGACCCGAACTGATCATCGCGCCCGAGGCGATGGCGAAGATGTGCATCAGGCCGAGCTCTCTCGTTAGTTTCATGGGCTTCGATTATCCGGAACAAGCCTTCTTATATGTGCCGATTCTATGACTACGCCCGGCAAGCAGCAATGGTTTTCCCGACGGCATGGAATCCGCCCTGTCTATTTCGGGCCATTGCACCACCGGAAAAAGTGATCTTCCTGTTGACTTGCGTACCGGGAGAACGCACAATATGGGATGAGGCTCCGGTGACCCCGCCGCGAGTAGGGGCATCCGGACGAGTGCAGTGAGGTTCTTTCGAAAGAAAGGAGCGAATGCGGTGGGCTGCAAAAAGACGAGAAGAGGAAATCGAAGCGCCTATGGACGTGCGCCGCAGCGGTGCGTCGGTCCCAACATCCACGATTCACGATCCACCATCGGTTCCCGCGGTTTCACGCTCGTCGAGCTGCTGGTGGTGATCGCGGTGATCAGTTTGCTGATGGCGATCCTGGTTCCGGTGGTGGGTCGGGCGCGCCGGCAGGCCCGGGCGCTGGTCTGCCGATCCACCCTGCGCCAGTGGGGACAGATCCTCGCGGCGTACACGACGGAGAACAACGGGCGGCTGGGATGCAGCCTTACCGAAGAGATGGTGGCTCTATCGCTATTTCGGGGAACAATGCCTGTTGAGCACCGTGATTTGGATTTGCGTCCCGTACGCCTGTCCGTCGACACCGAGCCGATCCGGTGTTGCCCCACGGCGGACGAGCCGCCCCCCGAGACCAGTGGCGTAGTCTACGTCTACCGCCGCGAAGAAGACGGCAGCGAAACCCTCTTGATGAAATACAGGCGCACAAACGACACTTTTGGAAGCTGGGAGGTCTTTCATCCGTCTCCGCCCCTGTACGGCAGCTACGGTTTCAACTCGCGGTTGCTTCGCGGAGATTTTGCCCCTTTGTGGGCGCACACGCGGAGGCACATTGACGGTTGACTTTTTGCCCTCGGGCCGGTAATCTGGCGGTTTTGGGATACAGCCCTGACTATGGATGGTGGCCCGTCTTCACGTGAGCGTCACCCCTTTTGATCTTTCGGCAATTCTGTTCGGGTTGGTACTGCCCGGGATAGAGAGAAGATAGGAGTTATGAAGGAAACAGAGCAACCAGCCAAAGACCGCTTTGAAGAGATGCCGATTCTTGACGAGCTCAAGAATTCGTATCTGAACTACGCCATGAGCGTCATCGTTTCGCGGGCCCTGCCGGACGTGCGCGACGGGTTGAAGCCCTCGCAACGACGGATCCTCGTGGCGATGAACGACTTGAACCTGGGCCCCCGCAGCGCGCACCGCAAATGCGCCAAGATCGTCGGTGATACCGGCGGCAACTATCATCCGCACGGCGATCAGGCCACCTACGGCACGCTCGTGCGCCTGGGTCAGAACTGGAACATGCGGTGTCCGCTGGTCGATCCGCAGGGCAACTTCGGGAGCATCGACGCGGACCCGCCGGCGGCGATGCGCTACACGGAGGCCCGGATGGCGGCGCCCGCGACGGAAATGCTCCAGGACATCAACTACGACACGGTCGATTTCGTGCCGAACTACGACGAGACGCGGACCGAGCCGGTCGTGCTGCCTTCGAAGTTCCCCAATCTGCTGGTCAACGGCTCGACCGGCATCGCGGTGGGAATGGCGACGAACATCCCGCCCCACAACGTCGGCGAGGTGTGCGACGCGTTGTTATTGGTGATCGACGATCCCAACTGCGGGTTCAAGGACATCATGAAGGTCCTGCCCGGCCCGGACTTCCCCACGGGCGGGATCATCTGCGGCCGCAAGGGGATCGTGGATGCCTACACCACCGGCCGGGGACATCTAAGAGTCCGGGCCAAAACGGAAGTGGAATCGACCAAGCGGGGCAGAGAGCGCATCGTCGTAACCGAGATTCCCTACGCCGTGGTCAAAACCACTATCGTTTCCAAAATCGCCGATTGCGTGCACAGCGGAACCATTCCGGAGATCGCCGACGTTCGCGACGAGTCGGACCGCCACGGACTCCGCATCGTTGTGGATCTCAAGAAGGATGCGGACGCGGAAATCGTTCTGAACAAGCTGTACCGCTATACCTCTCTGCAAACGACGTTCGCCATCGCCAACATCGCGCTGGTCAACAACCGGCCCGAACTGCTCAGCATCCGCGAACTGCTGGACCGCTTCATCGAGCACCGCAAAGAGGTGGTGCGGCGCCGCAGCCGCTTCCTGTTAAAACGCTGCCGCAACCGCGCGCACATCCTCGAAGGCCTGATCCTGGCCATCAGCGATATCGATGAGATCATCGACATCATCAAGCGTTCGCCCGACACGCCGGCCGCCAAGCTGAACCTGATGAAGAAGCCCCTTCGACTGGTTGAAAGCGCGACGCTGCGAAAGCTTCTGCCGGAAGCGTTCGTCAAGGCCAGGAGCGCGGGCGAACATTTCCTGACCGGTCCGCAGGCCGATGCCATCCTGACCATGCAGTTGCAGCGTCTGACCGGTCTGGAGATGGAGAAGCTGGCCAAGGAATACGCCGGCTTGGTCGAGCAGATCGAAGGATATGAGGCCATTCTGGCCAATGAGAGCATTCTGCTCGATATCATCCGCGAGGACATTCACGAGATCAAGGACAAGTACGGCGACGCCCGGCGGACGCAGTTCAGCGCCGAGGCCGAGATGCTGGCGGTCGAGGATCTGATCGCCGATGAGGACGTGATTGTCGTGGTCAGTCACAGCGGGTACATCAAGCGGATGCCCACCGATACCTACCGGCGTCAGGGCCGGGGCGGCCGGGGCGTCATCGGCTCCGACACCAAGGAAGGCGACTTCATCCAGCATCTGTTCGTCGCGTCAACGCACGATTATCTCCTGATCTTCACCGATCGCGGCAAGTGTTACTGGCTGCGGGTCTACGACGTGCCCAGCATGTCCCGGCAGAGCAAGGGACGCAGCATCGCCAACCTGTTGAATTTGGGCAGCCAGCGGATTGCCTCCATCATTGCCGTCAAGACGTTCGAGAGCGAGTCGGAGGAGACGGAGCGTCAGTTGGTGATGGCGACGAAAAACGGACTCGTCAAAAAGACGCGGCTCTCGGCCTACGGCAATCCTCGCGCCACCGGAGTCATCGCCATCAATCTCGATCCGGATGACGCCCTGATCGGCGTGGCCGAGACGACCGGCTCGGACCATATCATCCTGGGCACGCGCGAGGGCATGACGATTCGTTTCGACGAGCAGGAGGTGCGTTCGATGGGTCGCGTCTCCCGCGGCGTTCGCGGGATCAAGCTGCGGGCCGAGGATGAGGTGGTTGGGATGGTGATCGTCGAGGAGAAGGCCTCGTTGTTCACGGTGTGCGAGAACGGGTACGGCAAGCGCACGGGCATCGACAACTACCGGTCGCAGGCGCGCGGCGGCATGGGCCTGAAGAATATCAAGACCAGCGCCCGCAACGGCAGCGTCGTGGCGTTGAAGGCCGTGCAGAGCGGCGATGACCTGATGCTCATCACCGCCAACGGGATGGTCATACGCACGGGCCTGGATGAGATTCGCTCGATCGGGCGCAACACGCAGGGCGTGCGCCTGATCAAGCTCAAGCCGGGCGACAAGCTGGTCGCGGCCGAGAAAATCGCCGCCGAAGATCTGGAGGCTGCGGACGAAGAGCCGCAGACCGGGAAAGAGTAGGTTCCGTCACAACACCGGACCGGCTCGCACGGGCGATCTGTGACGGCGCTTGTGCAGTGAGTTGCGGATACGAATGAGTGATCGCATTTACGTCATCGCGGGCAAGGCCGAGTCACTTGTCAATGTCAAGTGCCAGGAGCTCCTCGACAGCCTTCTGACGCCGGAAGAGCGCATGACGGGCCTGCTCTCCGTCGATGGCAATGACGCGGAAATCTCCAGCGTACTGGACGAGCTGCGGACCGCGCCGTTCCTCACCAGCAAGCGGGTCGTGGTCGTCAGGGGAGCCGACGAATTCGTGTCGAAGAGTCGCGAGATTATCGAGAAGTACTTCGAGAAGCCCTCTTCCACCGGCGTCCTGGTTCTGACGATGTCAAATTGGGATTCCCGGACGCGGTTGGCCAAGCGTCTGCCGAAGGTCGGCAAGCTGATCGCGATCGCCGAGCCCAAGCGCGGGCAGTTGCCCCAGCACCTCATCCAGTACGCCTCGGCGACGCACAAGGTCCGACTGGCCCGGGATGCGGCCGGCCTGCTCGTCGAATTGGCCGGCGAAGAGCTGCCCCAGCTCCACAACGAAGTGGACAAGCTGGTCCTCTTTGCCCGGGGAGAGAAGATGATCCGGGTCGAGCATGTTGAGGCGCTGATCGGGCATCATCGCATCTACGGAGCCTTCGAGGTGATCGACGCCGTCATCGCCGGCAACGCGCGCCAGGCAGTGCAGCGCCTGCGCAACATGTTCGAAGAGGACCGCAGCGCCGAGTACACCGTCGTCGGCGCCTTCGCTTTTCACGTACGGCGCATGTTCAACGCCAAGGCAATGCTGGAGAAGGGCACGAATGCCGAGCTGGTGGCCAAGCGACTGCGGATCTGGGGGAACAAGGAACGGTTCTTCGCTCAGCTCCGCAGCGTCTCTCTGCCGCAGATCGGCGTCTTTCTACAGGAACTGGCCCACATCGACTACGCCGTGAAGACCGGGCAGACGCAAGCGCCCGTGGCCATCGAGCAGCTCGTCCTGCGACTGGCCGGCACCGGCAATACCGCCCGTTCCTTCCGCCGCGCATAACGCATATTCCGCCCCCCTCCCGTCATCCTCAACGCAGCCCGGGCTCTGTACGGTGGGTCCTTGACCCACGCGTTGCTCTATCAGAATAAGGAGCTTTCCCCTGCCTGCGAATCCTGCTGCATCTCCGCCAGCCAGGCATCGGATTGTGCTTTGGTGAAACCCAGGAAAGCCGAGTCCGGGTCGTGTCGCGCGTGGGCGCGGAGAGCGGTGGCTTTGTCGGCGTTGGCGTAGCAGTACACGCAGCCGTGGGGGCAGGTGTCGTAGGTCCCGATGTCGGCGCTCTCGGTGCAGCCGCACTGCGGACGCGTGGGCTTGGCCTTGTACGCCAGACCCTCGGGAAAGAACAGTTCTTCGATGAGCGCCCCGTCGACGCAGTGTCCCTTGTGTATCCGCTCGCCGAGGAGGTAGTCGCCGCAGCACGAATACATGCCGATGCCGTGCTGTACGGCGATCGACGCCAGGCGGTTGGCCAAGTCGATCTTCTTGCTCTCGCTGCGCTGGGTGACCGTCACGCCCGCGGCTTCCTGCAGGCGGGCGAAGTTGCGCTTGACCTTGCCGTACTCGGTGACGAAGCTGAAATAGCATCGTTCGACGAGCCCTTCCAGTTCGGCCGCAAGCTTCGCAAACTCGTTCACATAGAAATCTCCATCGCTGATACTGGAGAAGATGATCGGGTCGAAGCGCCAGTGGATGTGTCGGGGCGAATAGCGCCGGCTGAGGTGCTTGAGCGTTCGCAGCGCCGCCGCCTTGTCCACGTGGCTCTCGAAGACCGGGGGCAGGCCCGTCACCGTGTAGTTGAAGTAGAATCGGTACCCCAGGCGATCCAGCGTCTCCAGGTGTTCGACGAACAGCGTGAAGTCCTTCGACCAGAAGACGAAGCACGTCACCTCCTCCGGCCGCAGCGAAACCAGATACCGCTTCCCGCCGAAAGGATTCACCACGCCGACGCACCCCTGGCGCACCCGCCGCATGAACCATTCGCCATAAAACGCCGGCACATCCGTCCGCCGAGATACCGATACAATCCGCTTCATATGCATCCATCTCCGTGAATCATTCGTCACCAACGCACATTATAGCAGCTTGGGAGGGGCGTGTGAGAGGATTCCCGCAAATCAGCGCAACACTGCCGACTTGACGACTCTTGCGCGGTCGCGTAGATTTGCGGGCGGGTCCGACAGATTGGAAATGCAACGTTACCTCAATGACCATGGAAAGGGCACATCATGACGAGGCGGATTTTGGTGCGGCTGTTCTTGTATCTGTTGCTGGTTTCACTGATGCTGGCGGGCGTTTCTTGTCGGTCTGTGACGCAGATGTCTGCGAAACAGGGGGACATTGTCAGCGAGCCTTACCTGCTGGATACGGGGCTGGTTTCGCGGTCGATCTGTTTTGAGAATCCGACGGGCGCTGCGGGCGCGGGGGGCAAGGCGGCCAGCAAGCTCGGGGTCGGTCGCAAGGGCTCGCCGGCCATTACGCTCAAGGCGGGCCAGGAGGTCCAGCTTTGTGACATCGAGGGCCCCGGGACGATCCGGCACATCTGGATGACCACGTCGAACAACCCGACGAATCTGCGGAGCCTGGTCATTCGGGCCTGGTGGGATGGGCAGGCGCACCCCAGCGTCGAGTGTCCCATCGGCGACTTCATGGGCACCGCGCACGGCCGGGTCCTGCCCTATTTCTCGGCGGTCCATTCCCTCGGCCGCAACGCGGGCATGAATATCTGGCTGCCCATGCCCTTCGCGAAGCAGGCGAAAATCACGCTCACCAACGAGGGCAAGGCGAACGTCCCGCTGTTCTATCAGATCGACTACACCACCGGCGACAAGCTCCCCTCCGACGTCGGCCGGCTGCACGTGCTGTTTCGACGGGAGAATCCCACCACGGAGAAGCAGGATTTCGTGCTGCTGCCCGAGCGGACGGGCAAGGGCCGGTTCATCGGCGCCCTCATCGGCGTGCGCAACATGCACCCGGGCCAGTGGTGGGGCGAAGGCGAGATCAAGTTCTTCATGGATGGCGATACCGAATTCCCGACCATCTGCGGGACGGGCAGCGAAGACTACGTCTGCCTGTCCTACGGGATGCAGCAGACGCCGTACCTGTATAACGGCTGCAACGTGAACGAAAACAACTTCGTCTCGATGTATCGCTGGCACCTGCCCGACCCGATTTACTGGAAACAGCAGTGCCGAGTCACGATTCAGCAGATCGCCTGGAAGAAGGGCTTGGCCGAGGTCTCCGACGACTGGTCCACCGCCACGTTCTGGTACGAGCCGGTCCCGAGCGCGCCGCTGCCCGCCATGCCCGATGTCGCGGCCCGAACCGCCGACATATGGCCGGTCAAGTAACCGTCAGTCACAACACAAACACGGAAAGGAAAACCATGACACGCAAGATGCTTTCGATTCTCCTGGCAACGGTATTGCTGATTCTCGTCGGCTGCAAGAGCATGTGTGAGAAATGCCCGTGGTCCAAGGATGAGGTTCCGGCGGGCTTCACGAAACTGTTCAACGGCAAGGACCTGACCGGCTGGGAAACCAGCGGTAACGCCAAGTGGACAGTCGAGGACGGAATGCTCGTCGGAACGCAGGGGGAGAACAACGCCCCCGGCGATCTGTTCACCACGGCCAGCTTCGACGACTTCGTTGTGATCTTGACCTATCGCGTCGAATGGCCCTGCAACAGCGGCCTGTGGTTCCGCTATCAGTCGCCGCAGGTCGCCTATCAGGCCGACATCCTGGAATACAAGAACCCGGTGGCCTACTCGGGCACGCTGTACTGCCCGGGCAAGCTGTTCCTGGCCATCAATGAGGACCCGGACCTAGTCGACCGCGAGGGCTGGAACACGATCAAGGTGCAGGCCGAGGGCGACCACCTGCAGATCTGGCTCAACGGCCGCCAGGTTGCCGACGTGCATGACGACACCACGGCTTTCGGCAAGATCGGCTTCCAGGTCCATCCCGGCGACCAGTTCGGCCCGATGAAGATCGTCGTCCGCGAGCTGCTGATCAAAGAGCTCTGAGACGCTGCACGCATAAAGCGTCGTTCATGCAGGGGCGGGCTCCCTGTGCCTGAAGAAAATCAAAGATCAAAGAGCAAAAATCAAAAATGCGGAATGCCTGCGTTGCGGGCATGTCTTCCTTAATTTTGCTATTTGCTTTTTGCGTTTTGATTTATCCTGTGCGGAAAAGAGCAACCACCGGGGGCCCTACGCGCGCCTCGCACCTCGCGAGATACGTCTCACTGCGGGCCGATCTGGTCGAAGGGGATGGGCTCGAAGCCTGTCAGGGAAAAGGCGGGCGAATCCTCGCGCAGGGCCAGGTTCAGGTTGGCCTCGTCGACGAAACGCGGGTCCCGATCTTCGATATTGTTTTCGATGGTATAGAACCCGAAGCCGCCGGCGGCGCCGAGGGAACTCTCCTGGAGCCAGCGTTTGTTCTTCCAGCCGACGTTGAGGCGGATGACGCAGCCCTCGGGCTCCTTGGCCCGCTCGTACCCGTTGTCGAGGATGCGGGCCAGGCGCGGGTAGCGCGTGCTCCAGGGGGGCTGGGTGTAGTTGTACCGTTTGATCTTGTCCAGCAGGTTCCAACTCGTGGTGTCCTTGTCGACCCAGGCTTTGCCGCGGCGGTCGGTGAAGTGGGTCGCACCGCATTTGGCGATTACGTTGTTGGCGATGGTGTTGTCCCGTCCGCCGCCGCACATGATGGCCCGTCCGCTGATCTGGTAGAAGACGTTGCCGAAGACGGTAATCCCGCTGGCGCAGTCGTCGAGGTAGACCGCGTGGACGCCGTGAGCGCCGGGCAGGCGGCTCTCGATGTGGTGGAAGAAGTTGTGGCGGATGACGTTGCCGCGCAGGCCCCAGTCGCGCCCGCAGTAGATCGAGCCGGCGTCGTCCACCTCGTAACAAACGTCGTGAATCTCGTTTCGTTCGATGCGGTGCTCGTTGCCGCCGAAGAGGATGGCCGAATGCGGCCCGTCGTAGAGCAGGTTGTCGGCCGCGACGTTGCCGACGCCGCTGAGCCGGACGGCCGGCGCGTAGGTCCGCTGCCATCGACCGAAGTCGTGGATGCGACAGTCCCGTACGAAGTTCTCGCCGGCGATGAGTTTCTTCCGGTCGCCGGCGGAGACGGAGACACCGGTCTGGCCGATACCATGGATGTGGCAGCCGACGACCCCGTTGCGCGTTCCCGAGAGGCTGATCCCGTTCTTGCGGACGTTGCGGATGACGCAATGGGCGATCAGGTTGTCATGACCTCCCGCGATCTCGATGCCGTCGTCGGTGCCCATCTCAATGGTGATGCCTTCAACGCGGATGTGTGAGGCGTTTCTGAGCAGGATGACCGGGTCGGCCACCATCGAGATGAGAATCTGGTCCTGGTCGATGCCGGCCGGCGGCCAGAGGTAGATGATTCCTTCTTCGCGATCGAGATACCATTCGCCGGGCCGGTCGATCTCCTCAAGCAGATTCAGGATGTAGTACGGTTTCTTCGGCTGTATCCCGTAGCCCGGTGCCCTGGCGAGCGTGATCTTCTTGTTGTCCGTGTCGATCTTCGCAATTCGCTCGATGCGGTTGGCCCAGCCGTGACGCCAATAGCCCACGGCGTAGGCATCGGGAGCGCGGAGCCAGCGCTTGGGTCGAGGATCGTTGTATCCGAACGTGATGTCGTTCTCGGCCGAGGTTGTGCGGACAAACCCTTCGTTGGGCCAGCGAGCCAATTGCATCAGTTCGCTGTTGACGCTGAGCTCCATCTGCAGGGGCTCGCCGTATTCCTTGATGCCCAGCGCGGACAGATTGACCTTGAGGCATTTGCCCCGAGCGGCCGAATCGAGGCGCGCCCAGGCCGAATCGGAGGAAGTGACAGGCGAGAACGCCTCCGCCGGCAATCCAAGGCCGCCGATGATATGAACCGCTTCGCCCGGGTAGGCTCGATAGACGATGGGCCTGCCCTCCGCGCCGGAATCCTCTTCGGTCAGGGAGAAGGATTGCGTGCTGGCGTATTTGCCTTGCCGGATGTAGACGGTGACGCCGCCGGGCGCCAGCGTTTGGGCTTTAGTTCGGCGGATTGTATCACGAGCCTTTTCGAGCGTGGCGAACGGTTTCTCGCGCGTTCCGGGATTGTTGTCGTCGCCGTTGGTCGCGACGTAATATTCGGTTTTCCGGACCGCTTTGCCAATGGCGATGAGCTGCCTGAGGTGGGGTTCGTAGATGGTGCCGTCGGCCGAGACGTTAACGTCGATCGTGACGGTGCCGCCTTGTTGGTTGACCGTCTGAATATAGTCGATCATCCAGGCGTCGGTGCGGCGGGGGCCGTCGGCTTTGGCCCAACGCGTGCCGAGATACGAGAGGATTTGCCACTGCATACCGGGCGGAGCCGGGTTGGATCGCGGCGTGGCGCCGAAGCGGTTTTGCTCGCCGGCGGTGTAGTCCTGCTGGTCGGTCAGTTTGTCGAAGGCGTGCTTGATGTCGGCGCCGGGATTGAAGGCGATCAAGCTTCTCGGGTTGCCCGCGCGGACGGCGGCCGCCCACGTGTTCCAGTTGTAAGGTTTTGAGAGATCGTCCCAGCCTGCTCGATTGTACGAGCCGTCAAACCACCAGCCCGAGACCTTCTTGCCATAGCGCAAAGACCACTCGCGGATCACGGCCGACCAATTACGCGTGAATTCCTGCGGCGCCGGCTGTCGCTCGTGGACGTCACCCAGGTTCGCCATCGCCTTCGTGTCACGCTGCGGGCTGCGCGAGGGCAGGTAGAGCATCAGCCGAATCCCTTTGCCGGCCAGCGCGTCGGCGATCTCCATCGGCAGGTCCCGTGTCGAGCAACGCTGCCCCGTTTCATAGCCGGCGAGCTTTTCGTAGGTCGCGTTGGGACTGCAATAATACCCCGAATTCTGCCCCAGCGTGAAGACCAGATACGCCGCTCCCGTCCGGGCGATCTGCTCGGCAAACCGCTCGACGTCGAACGAATTCACTCGCTCGTTCCAGTCGTCCCCGCCCCCGAGGTAGTGAACGAACACGCCGTACCTGGCGTTCCTCAGCCAGCTCGTGTCTCGCTTCTGGTCGTCGGATGCTCCGGCGGCGCAGGCTCCCAGAAGGAGGAAGGCCGGAAGCAAACAAGTCGCACGCGTCATGAGTGATCTCCGCAAATGTAATATGTCGTCTTCTTTCGCGAGCGGTTCGTGCGCGTCAGACGTCGTCCGGCACGACGAACGGGACGCGGTAATTGCGCGAGATGTACATGTTGGCCATGTCGCCGAACGGGCCGGTGAACCTCTCTTTTTCGGGATCCATTGTGAGTATGGGGCCCATCTGAACCGGCGTTTTTTTGAGATCGATTTCGTTGGCGTCCAAATGGGCGAGGAATCGGTCGAAGGTATCGGCCAGGGTCTTTTGCCCCTTGACGGCTTCGCGAATCTCTGTGTCGGAGGCATTCTTGCCGAGTCGATAGGAGATGTTGCCCATGTGGACCAGGGCCGCCGAGAGATGTCCCTGCAGCACGGGGGCGCCGAGGTCGGCGGCCTTGCGGCTGCGGACCGCGTCGAGAAAGTTGGTGCGCAGGTCCGGGTTCGTCGGTTCGAACGTTCTGATCCGGTTGCCCTGCTTGTCGTAAGCGGCGGTCTTCCCGCCGCCGGAGCCGCCGGTAACGTAGCCGTTTTCGCACTGGATGATCGTGCCGATCTTGACGCCGCGATATTCGTCCATGTCACCGGAACCCCATCTCTTCCGCCGCTGGGCTGCTGACGCAGGCAGACCGCGAACCTCGAAGATGATCGGGGCCGGATCGTAGTCCAGGAAGATGATCTGCGTGTTGGGGGTCTGGCCGTCGTCGTCGTAGCCGAAGCGCCCGCCCAGGCTCATGACGTGTTTAGGCAGCGTGTTTTGCCCGAGGCCCCAGCGGCAGCCGTCCATGTAGTGGATGCCCATGTTGCCGAGGTCGCCGTCACCGGTGTTCCAGTCCCAATGCCAGTCGTAGTGGAGATACTCGCGCCTCAGCGGTTTTTTCGAAGCGGGGCCCGACCAGAGGTCGTAGTCAAGCGATTTAGGGAGCGGCTGCGGGCCGTTGACTTTCCCGATGCTCTCACGCGGCTTGTAGTTGAGCCCGTGGGCGTAGAGGATTTGGCCCAGGTTGCCCTTGCGGATGTATTCGAAGGCCTCGGCGAAACCGCTTCGCTCGCGCGGTCCGTGCGGCGCCTGGACGATGCGCTTGTATTTGGCCGCCGCCTCGGCCATCTTGCGGCCTTCAAAGATGGTGTGCGCGGTCGGCTTCTGGACGTAGACATCCTTGCCCGCCTGGCAGGCCCAGATCGTCGCCAACGCGTGCCAGTGGTTGGGCGTCGTGACGATGACGGCGTCCACGTCTTTGTCGTCCAGTAGCGCGCGCAGGTCGGTATAGGCCTTGATGTTCGGGTTGTGACCTTTGAGCTTCCCGATCTGGGGCATGAGATGGGCCCGGTCGCAGTCGCACAGCGCGGTGAATCGAATGCCCGGGATCTTGAGGAACGTGTTGATCTCCTTCTTGCCCATGCCGCCGATCTTGACGCTGGAGCCGACCCCGATGACGCCAAGCCGGATGTCGTCGTTGGCGCCGCGGATTTTCGAGAACGGCGTGGCAAGTACGGCACCGGTTGCCAGCGACGTGCGGATGAATTGCCTTCGGGAGAGCTTTGGCATTCTGATTCTCCTGGTATTAGATGACGTTTTGATAGGCGAGGAAGAGGGCGCGGTAGTATTTCATCAGGCGTATGGGGTCGGAGCTTGCGGGAATCTCGGCGTCGCAATAGCCCTGATAGCCTGAGGCGCGTAGCAACTGGAACAGCCTGCGATAGGGGTATTGCTCATCCCACATCTCGTGCAGGTGGATGTTGCCGATTTGGTCTTTGACGGAATTGAAGTTGGCGTCGAAGCCGGGGCCTTTGGTGTCGTTTTTGTCGCAGTTCCAGTTGACGTAGACGTGGGGACTGTCGGCGTAGTCGAGCATCTTCTTGACCTTGCCGACGATGTTGGTGCCTCTGCCGTGCACGGCCAGGCGGATTTGCACGCCGTAGTTGTGAGCGAACTCCCCGACTTCGCGGGCGGCCCGGCCGATCTGACGCAGCGTTTGTTCCTCGGGGATGCCCGCGGGGATGGCGTTGGGGAAGACGCGAATGCCCAGGGCCCCGGTGTCGTGGGCGAGAATCGTGTACTCCTTCGTGCCTTCGATGTGTCTCCGCAGCTCGGCGGCGTCCGGATGATGATAGGAGAACGCGCTGGCGAGACTGAGCTTGATTCCGGCGTCCTCGAACCGCTTGCGCACGTCGCGACGCTGCGCCTTGCTGAGACTCACCTCCACGCCGTGGGCGTGAGTGGTGCGAAGTTCAGCGTGCTCGAACTTTGTCTCCGTGCAGTTCTTGATGATCGTTTCGATGTCCCAATCCTTGGCCAGCGTGTAGGTCATCAGGCCCAGGCGCAGCGGTTTGGCGGTTTGGCCGGCGTTCTGAGCGCGGGATGGACGGCTCGACGTCAAGACCGACGTCGCGGCCACGGCGACCGACGATTTTAGCAGGTTCCTTCGCGTGTAGTCTTCGGGCATGTTTGCTCTCCTTCGTGGGTGAATTACGGGGTGGGCTGCAATACGATGATAAACCCCTTCTTTCCTTCGATGGGTGGCAGCGTCAAGCGCAGCTTGGCGATGGTCTCTTCTGATACGGATGAGCCCATCGCCAAGGCCTTCGGCCTTGACGCTGCCACCCTGATGGTTCCGCCTTCCTGGAAGCCGGTGATCGACGGCGTGACGACGTTGCAGTTGTTGGGATCCAATTCGAGCGCTTGCCGATCGATGGTGAGTGTGCCTTGGACAGGCTTGTCGGTCCAGTTGGCCAGGGCGATCACGGTGTCTTTCTTTCCTCGGAAGACGGTTGCCCCGAGGTTCGGCGTGTCCGTCTTCACGGGGCAGCCGGCGTCCCAGAGACCGATCATCTCCCTTTCGGCGAAGTGGTATTCGTCCCAGAACCGCCAGATGTGCTCGGGCGTCGGGCCGTGCCATCCCAGGCGGTTGGTCATGCCGAAGACCATTCCCCGCCAGGGGTTGCCCCCTCCCTGTAACATCTGGGACGTCAAGCCAAACGGGATTCCGCTGATCTCCACCAGCCAGTAGTCGGGTGAGAGATCGTAGCTGCGGCCCTCGCCGATCCAGAGCTGATCGAAATAGGGAAGCAGGTCCATGTACAGGTTCAAACAGCAGGCCCAGCCGGCCATGTTGTTGAAATGGTTCCAGGTGTGCAGATCGATGCGTGCGGCGGGGCGATGACGGTCGAGAATCTTGCGGGCGCGCTTCATCGTGACCCTGTCGAGCGCCGAGTCATCGATGTACATCCCGTCGATTTGAATGTTCCTGCACATCCAGTCGAGGCCTTCGAGGTAGAAGTTGTTCAGCCGGGAGTCCGGGGTCGTAATTACGGAAAGGTCCTGTCGCCCCTTGTATGGCCCTTGGCTGAAGGCGCATTTCCAGGCGGGGATGAAATCTTCCTTGAAGTGCTTGATCAGCCACGGATGCGGGCCGTTGGGGTTGATGACGGTCTTGGCCTCCGTGCCCGGTCCGGGGAAGATCACCTCTCCGTTGAGGCTGCGCATCGCCCAGATCTCGGGCGTGTTGACGGTCAGCTCGCGGGTGGTGTAGTAGACCTTCGTGCGTATCCCGTGGGAATGAGCGTCGGCCACGAACTTTTTGAGGTGCGGGACGTTCTCGGCGAGGTAGGGATAGTTGATAAACGGATTGAGGTCTTTGCGGTGATGGATGTTGATAATGTTGGCGCCGCTCTTTCGCGCCTCGGAAATGAATCCGGCGCTGACCTGGGAGCCGGCGTTGTGATAATAGCGGTCGTTATACTGAACCTCTCTGTTAATCAGTTTGACGGGGGTAATGAGCAGCTCAAAATCGAAATTCAGCGTCTGTCCCTGGCGCAGCGATCGCGCCCCGCAATATGCTTTAATCAGCGCGCCCTTCGACGTCGTCAGGATATCGGCGCCGCCGCGTCCCTCGTTGCCCCAGGATTCGGGCAGGTTCAGGGGACAGAACTTGTAGTAGACGTTGACGAGCTGCCGGCGGTAATTCTCGCCCTTGAGCTTGATGCGCAGGCCTCCGTTGACGCCGCCGACCCAGACGGCGTCCTGGCTCTTCTTTTGCACGTCCCATTTCCAGTTCCAGGTCTCGGGGCGCAGGCCGCCGGGTTTGCCCATGCCCATCATGTATTTCGACATCTCCGGCGTCAGCGGGATTTCGAGACGGATGTCCTTGACCTGGAGGTCCTTCAGCGGATTCAGCGTCAGGGCATAGGCCAGAAAGCCGTCGAATTCGGCGTACGCCTCCAGGAGCAGCTCCACCTCCTCCGAAGCGCTCTTTACGGTCCATGCCAGCGTCGAAGGGACTTCTTTCGTGAAACGGACGCCTTCAGGTTTGAGACGGATGGTTTTTCCATCGGCCGTTTCAACAACGAAACGGAATCGATCGGCCAATACGGGTTGGCCCTTCTCAACGAGGTTCTGGTTGTTGGGGCCGAAGAAAGTGGAGATCGCCGCCGGCAGGCCGGTCCGGGCGATTCTGACCTGCCTGCCCAGGATGGTAAATGTCCTGCGCCGGCGCGTCACCGGGCGATACCCGCGCGTGACCTCGTCGTCGTGGGCGATGGTGGAATTCAACCAGGATAGGCGAGCGAGCCTGTGTGCCTCGTCGACGCCGTGATGCGCCAGCGCCGCCCCGGTGACATTCAGAACCACGTCGATCTCGGTCTCGGGGGCGTTGGCGCAGGTGATAACAAGCCGGCCCTTGTATTGCCCCCGGGCCTCAGCGGGTATCTGCACGCCAAACCAGAGCGGCTGTACCCGTCCTTGGGCCACGTCGATCGTCTTTTGAAAGGCGCATCCGTTGGGGCCGACCCCTGCCAGGTTGAAACAGGTCAAGGCCGACCTCGGGATCACGGTGCCGCCTTTGAGGTCGGAGAACCTGACGTTCAGGCCTTCGAGGCTCCGGCGGGCGGCGAATACGCCGACCTGGAAGACATAGTATTCGCCCGGTTGTGGAGTGCCCTGGAAGGTGGTCAGGCCCCTTGAATTCCGCCGGGTCCAGGCCTCCGGGAGTCCGTCCAGAAGCCGAATCGGTCGCTTCCGAACCTCGGGGAACGTCAGATACGCTTCCGCCGCGTGCTTCGACAAGAATGCCTGCCGGGAGGCCTGCGAGGCATATTCTGAGAGGTCGTCGAGTGGGGTATCCGCATTGCCTCCACTGGCCCAGGCGCCGGACAGAATCGCAAGCAGGCCCAGAGCGGCAACAAGCACACGTCGTTTCGTTCGCATTTCTCTCCTTTGTTGAAGGCCGTCCCGCCCGTCGTCAGCGGTCCAGAAGAGGCGACGGCTACGCATGAGAAACGTTCCGATAATGGCGCCGTTGACTGTATCACGGCTCGCCATTGCCGGCAAGAATAATTGTTCGTGGCGGGGAAAGAGTCCTTGACGTTGGTCACGCCAAACGCCATGCTATAGTGTTTTTTGTGAGCTAGGGGCGCTCCCTCGCTCGGACAAGAAGGGAAGTCTTCACTCAAGTACAGGGCGCAACTATGACAGAGACGTCGTCTCCTCCCGCAGCCGAGTCAACGCGGCCCCCGCGCGTGGTTCCGCACGGAATTGTGTGGCCGTTCATCCTACTGTCCTCGTTGTTTTTGGCGTGGGCCATACCGAACAACATGACGGACACGATGCTGGCGGCGTTCAAACGCATCATGAGCCTGTCGGATTCGAGGACGGCCTGGATTCAGATTGCCTGCTATTTTTGTGGGTACGGATGCTTCGCGCTGCCCGGCGCCATCTTCATCAAGAAGCATACGTACAAGTCGGGCGTGCTTCTCGGGCTGGGCCTCTTCGCCGGCGGCGCGATGCTGATCTATCCGGCGGGCCTGGCGGCCGGGTTGAGTATGTATCTCTGCTTCATGCTGTTTCTGGTGTCCCTGGTGATTCTCTTCGCGGGACTGTCGGTTTTGGAGACGGCCACGAATTCCTACGTCTGCGCGATCGGCTCGGAAGTGACCGCGACCCAACGTCTGAACTTCGCGCAATCGTTCAATCCGTTCGGCGCGATCACGGGCGTGGTCGTGAGCCAGGTCTTCGTGCTCTCCAAGCTCAACGTCCTGACGGCCGAGCAGCGACAGGCGCTTCCCGCCGAGCAACTGGCCGCCATCCAGCGCGGCGAGTTGCACGCGGTCACCACCGCGTATCTCGTTTTGGGGTTGATCATGGCCGGTCTGTTCCTGGCGATCTACGTGACGAGGATGCCCAACCTCAAAGAGGATGACAAAAGCCTGAACCTTAAGAAAACGTTCGGCCGGCTCGTCAGAAATGGGAACTACGTCTGGGGCGTCATCGCTCAGTTCTTCTACGTCGGCGCCCAGATTGCGGTATGGTCCTACATCATCCGCTACGTCCTGATCCAGATGGACCTCGATGCGGTCGTGGCGAGCCTGGGAGAGAACGCCACACCGGAGGCGATCATCGAGAAGCTGCGCGGTCTGGAGCCGGTTGCAGCGGGATTCTACAACATCTGTGAATGGGTCGGGCTCGACGCGCTGCTCCCGCGGACGGCCGAACAGGCCGGCGGCACTTACTACATCATGTCACTGATCCTGTTCGTAATCGGTCGTTTTACCTGCACGCTCGTCATGGACTTCGTCAAGCCTCGGAACTTGCTGACGGCCCTGTCCGCCATCGCGGTGGCATGCTGTCTGCTCACGATCTACGCGAAGGGATTCGTGGGCATATACGCGTTGATGACCATATCCTTCTGCATGTCCCTGATGTTCCCGACCATTTACGGCCTGGGCATCGCCGGTTTGAAGGACGACACGAAGGTCGGCGGCTCGGGGATGGTGATGGCCATCGCCGGTGCGGCCGTTTTGACGCAGATTCAAGGCGCCGTCTCGGACGGGTTCGGCAGCATCAAAGTGGCCTATTGGGTCCCCGCCATCGCGTTCATCGTCGTGGGATTCTATGGAGCGGTCATATGCCGGATACACGAATCTCGCGTCTCGTTGGCAAATTCAAAATAATCTGATAGATCTGGGAAACTACTTATGGCAGAGATTCCTCCCTCTACCTCCGGTGGCGAGACACCGCGTGCGCGGGTGCTTCCGCGTGAAATCGTGTTGCCATTCATTCTTGTGACCAGTCTCTTCGCAATGTGGGGGTTCGCCAATGACATCACCAACCCCATGGTGGCCGCGTTCAAGAATATTCTGCTGCTGAGCTACACGGAGAGCGCGATGGTTCAGTTCGCCTTCTACGGCGGCTACTGCGTGATGGCGATACCGGCGGCCCTGTTCATCAAACGGTTCAGCTACAAGAGCGGTATCCTTGTCGGGCTGGGGCTGTACGCTGCGGGATGTCTGCTGTTTATCCCGTCGGGCTGGCTGATGGCCTTTTGGTCGTTCTTGATCGCCTACTTCATTATGACCTGCGGTCTGTCGTTCCTGGAGACCAGCTCCAATCCCTATATCCTGTCCATGGGGCCGGAGGAGACGTCCACCCAGCGGCTCAATTTCGCCCAGTCCTTCAACCCCATTGGCTCGCTCACCGGGATGCTGGTCGCCAAGAACCTGATTCTGGCCCGTCTCGACACGGCTGATGAAGAGGCCCGGCGCGCCATGCAGGAGACGGCGCCCGATCAGTTTGCGGCGATCCAGCAGCACGATCTCAATGTCATCATTGGACCCTACATGGCACTGGGACTGGTGGTGCTGGTGGCCCTGGTGATCTTTGCCATCGCTCGCCTGCCGCGCAGCAAGGGCGAAAACGACACGTCTCTGAACGTCGGTCCGACCCTCAAGCGTCTGTTCCGAAACCGCAAATACCTCGAAGGCGTCGTGGCCCAAACCTTCTACGTGGGCGTTCAGATCATGTGCTGGACGTTCATCATTCAATACGGCGTCAACGAATTAGGCATGGCCCCGAAAACGGCCCAGGGCTACAACATGATCGCCATGGTGATCTTTGTCAGCAGCCGGTTCATCTGTACGTATCTGCTCAAGTACATCAGTCCCGGCGGACTGCTCATGACGCTGGCCATCGTGGGAGGCGGACTTATCGTGGGGACGATTTTCATCCAGGGCATGTTCGGCCTGTACTGCCTCATTGGCGTCTCGGCCTGTATGTCGCTGATGTTCCCGACGATTTATGGAATCGCCCTCAAGGGTCTTGGGGACGACGCGAAGCTCGGAGCGGCCGGCCTGATCATGGCTATCGGCGGAGGGTCGGTGATGCCCCCGTTGCAGGCCAGGATCATGGACATGGACGCCTTCAACCTGGGGTTTATGACATTGTCGAGTACGAGGGCCTCCTTTGTGCTGCCGCTGATTTGTTTTGTGGTCATCGCGATTTTCGGGTTCCGGACTTCGAAAGTGCACGGCCACACGTACTGATGGCAGCACGGATGTTGGCGGGATTCACTGGATTCGAGAGCCCCTTCCAACCGGAAGGGGCTTTTTCTATCGTGACTGATGTCACAGCGCAAGAGCGAAGCCGGTCGTATCCCGGAGGATGCGATCGGCTTCGATAGCAGTTCAATCCTGCGTCGTCGTTAGAAGCAGAACTTTTGCAAAATGGAGATTAGGCTTATATTCTTCAAGGAAATCGTTGGTTTGATTTCCTTGAAGACGGGGCTTAAACACCAATACCGAAAGCACTTACGTTCTCGGGAGGAAAAATCGACAAGAAGATTTTTCCTCCCTAAAGTAAGCCTAATCTCCATTTTGCAAAACTTCAGTTAGAAGGTCAAGCCGATGCCGAAGAGGTATTTGGTGTCGCTGCTGCCCTGGCCGATGGCCGGGGTGGTGTCGTAGTTGAAGATGACCTTGAAGTTGGCGAACATGTTCTTCATGAGGGCGGCCCGAACCTCGGCGGTGGTGGTCAGGTAATAGTCAGAAAACCGGTCGAAGGCCGGGTAGTAGGTCAGATCGTGGATGAACTTCATGCCTTCGATGATCTTCTTGTCGAAGTAGTAACCGGCCTGCATCGAGAGCTCGCTGTTGCTGTCCGTCTGGTTGTCGAATTTCTCGTACAGTGACGCCGCACCGGCCTCGGTCGAGAAGTTCATGTCATCGGATTCGATCCACTGGTAACCGCCACCGACACCGACCGTGACTCTTCGATCCAGCTCGGCAACGCTGTCCTTTTCGTATCGCCCGTCGACGAAGCCAAAGAACTTCTTGGAGAAGAAGTAGTCGTACTTGCCCTTGGCACGCCACCAGTCTTCTATCGTTTCGTCTTCTTTCGTTTCCTTGTCTCGCTGCGTTCCCTTGGCGTAATCGGCGCTGACCGTGGTTCGATCCTTCTCGGTGCGCTTGGACATGTTGACGCTGGCGCTGATGGCTTCGGCCTTGGTGTTGCCGTGCGTGGAGGTCCACGCTCCGGAAACGCTTCCCGTCCATTTGGGTTTGGGCTTGGCAGGCGGGTTGATCGAAACCACGTCCTCGACGTTGAACGTTTGGGCCCGAAGCGTCTCGCCCTGTTCGATGGAGAACTGGTTGCCTTCTGCGACGCTCACTTCCTGTTTGAGAACGGTGCCGTCTTTGAGATGAACCTCAACCGGAGACTCGCTGGCGAACGTCTGGATATTGGCCAACGGGATGGTGATCTCTCCGACCAGGTCCGATTTGAGCACGAGCTTGCCGTCGGTGAGGTGGGCGATGGTGCCCGAGAGTCGGTCCCCGTTCTTCAGAAAGACCTGATCGGCCTGGAGCGGGAGGCTCAGCAGCATGACGAAGAGAAACGCCAATAGTAGAACTGCACGCATTGTCTGGACCTCCTAACATGACATAGCTGACTGAAATCACATTCGCAAGACCTTCGCGTCTCTTGTCTTCCGCTCGCTTGTCATTTTGCCGAAGACGCGAGACTTCCATTCTTCAGATGCACATCGCGTTGTGGAAATGGTATTGTAATCCCGTTTTCTTCCAGAGCCACCTTCATTTTCGCCGTCAGGTCAAAGTATCGTTCCCATCGTACCTGCCAGAAGCCATCCAGAACAACGCTCGCGCACACAACGATAGCGAGCATGCCCGCACAAAGGCCCACAGCCAAGCCGTGCCCCGATCCAATCCACACCCAGAGCGGTACCGCTGGCCTGCCGTTGCCACAGCCCAACCAAGATAACAGCCCAAATGGTCCCCGGTACTACCGTGGATTGCCCCGGAGAGTTTGAGGTTTTTGGGAAAGTTTTTGCCGGTCTGAACCATGCGCTTGTCGTGGACGCAAATCGCGCGTCGTCGGGCCGGGGGCTGCACGGGAGAGACGTTTTACCTCCGGCCGGACGTGTTGCCATCTGCCGCGTGAGTTGGGTGAGAGTGCCGCGCCGTTTGACGTCGTTGGAGGCGACGCGAGGGTGAAAACTGTAATAGTCAGCGATGACATCGCTCGTAATGACATCGGAATTGACGACTTGAGCTATCGCCCTTCTTAGTTCATATGGATTGACGAAGACTGCGTTCTTTGACAAGAAGTCCCTCGTACAGAATCATCCTTCGCAGCGGATGCCCCCGAGACGGAGTGAGAGTCGTGGATTCCGGGAGGTGTGATCGCTGAGTGGTAGTGAGGTTTCTACCGCCCTGGCGTGCAGATCGCGAAGGAATGCCCTTGCTTCGAGCCGCGAGGCGTCATGTGAAACTGTGCTTGTCGTTCGGCTGCATGGACGACGGTTTGCTGAGAGGATTGTAACGCTTTTCCTGGACTTGGAACGCAGATGTGCGAAAAGGCGAAAGCAGACGGATAGGCCACGAAAACCGTGTTGGGGGGATGGAGCCAGAGAACCGAAATGTTGCTGTTGCCCGAGCCTTTGAGGGGAGTCGTGTGAAGACTCCCTGCGAGAGGCGGAAAGGAGGCCACAATGTCATCTGTTCGGAGTATATCACATTCTGTTCTCACATTGGTTGTTCTGCTGACGGTTTGCGGCTTTGGGGCCGTGCCAAACGTCGATGATGTTGTCGAGGCGATCGCGGATCGCCTGGAGCAGGCGCAGGACAAAATGGGCTGGAATATGGGGTCCTGGCCCGAAGAAGAGCTGTTCACGGGTTCCCTGACCGCGGGGATGGTCGGCGCCTACGAATGTACGGGCAATTACGTGTATCGGACCGCCTCGCGCCGGGCGGGATACTATATCCTGCGGGCTGGCAATCAGATGGGCAACCTGCTGGGTGATGAGGCATATGCACTGGTCCGACTGAGTGAAATATCGCGGCTTATGGAAAGCGGGCTCTCCGACGTGTGGCTGTTCAACCTCTCCGAGTTTTACGCCAGCATGCGCAAAACCGGACCCGGCTACGAGGGGACGACCGAACTGTATTTATCGTATTTCGAGGGGGAGGAGCCGTCAACGACGGTGTTTCTGCTGGCGCATTACGTGGTGGGGGCGTACTACGTCGATGACGCTGACAAGGAATTGTGGCGCGATGCTCTGGTGCGCCATTTGTCGTACGTCGATGACGAATGCAGTCATCCGGTGATGGCCCTCGGCGCCGCGACGTGGGCACTGGCACAAATCGATGGGTTGGATGACACACCACCTGCGTCTGAGGGCGGTTCAACATACTGGGAGGGCACGGTGTTGCGCGACCTTCCGGCGCTTCTTCTGAGCCACCAGGTACCGGCCGGCGAAGCCTATGGCGGGAGTTTCTATTGGCGTTTCGATCACAGTGAAGTGGTGCCGGGCGGCATTGGGTACGGGTTCACCGAAGACGCGATCTATGCAACGCTTGGACTCGTTGCGGCGGCTTCGGCGGCGGGCAACGACGACGCCAACGAGGCCTTTGTGCTCGCCATAACCGCTGCCCAGGAGGCACTTCTGCGGGGCGTGGATGAAGACGGAGAGGTGTACGAGCACCTCGCCCAGGTAGGTCAAAAATATCACGCATATGCGGGGGAAATGCTGCAGGCGTTGTGGAGTACCAAGCAGTACCTGGATGCGCTGGCGGACTCAGATTCAGACGGAACCGGTGGAGGTGGCTGAACGTCGAAGGAATCGGGCGGGAAGGACGAATTCAACAATTTCCCCTCGATGCCCTGGTCACACAAGGAACAAACATGAGGTGTGCTCGTTGGCGGTTATTCCGGTGAAACTGAAGAGCAGTAAGACAACGATGGCCTGGAGGTGACGAAAAAGGATCGTCTTGAACTTCTGTTTGGCTTAGCGGGAACTCCGAACGAAGCAGAAGTTGTCGTCCGCCACCGCAAACCGAAGTGTAGGGAAATGACCCATTGGAAAGGACTGAGTTATGAAGAAGCCAATGAAACGACCCATTCGCAGGAGAAACCTAGTGTTGTTTATGGTGCTCTTGGGCGTCACTCTGACCTGGGCGGGTTCGATGGCTTTTGCTCGACCGGCGTCGAGCGTGTCGTCCCAAGGTAATGTGACAATGATCGATCCGTTTCTAATGACGGTTGTCACGGTGCCGTACAATCCGGCGAGTCCCGGGGCTGTACGTGAGGCGGTACTTATCACGCCGCGGGCGCGCGTTCGGGTGCCCGGCAGGCTGCCTCTTCGAAGTGCCTTCCACCCGAATGGCTCGTACCTCTAAGCCGGGCTTCACCGGCCTGAGTTCGAGTTCGCGCGTAAGCACAGTACCGGGGGATACATGACGACGATCCGAAGAATCCGCTCGACCACATGACTCGGGTGGCTTCCGGCGTCGCGGGTATCCTCGGATTGCTGCGGTGGCCAGGCCTTGCAAGCTCGTGCCATTGTCGGCACGCATGCCAGGCTGTTGGACGCGGGCAACGCTCATGCGTTCAAGGCCGGCAATCAGTTTCTGGTGGTGGAGGCGTTTTCGGTTGAAACCGTGACCTGAAGAGATCCGAAGAGGGCATCTTTGGGGTTCGCAGCACCGGCGGAGTTCCCGCTGCCATTTGCCATGTTCAAGGAGGATCTATGACGCTGTTGGCATCTTCGAGGCGACACCGCGTGCGCGTGATACGGCGGGGCTTTGTCCGACTGGTCGTTCTCTTGCTCTTGCTCGCATGCAGCTATTGGGGCGGGTGCAGTGACGGGATCCAACAACCTTCCACGGAACGACTGATGGAGTTTGCGAACGCCGGCCCGGATGGACCGGCGGTCGATCTGGATCGGGTGGCCAAGGCAAGACTTCGCTCGGGGCCCTATCGAGTCGTGCCCGGCGACGTCTTGCAGGTGGAGATGCCTCAAGTACTGGATCCGCGCGCGTTGGAATCCACGACGGCGATGGGTGGCAAGGAGACCTACACGTGTCGCATCGGTGATGCCGGTACGATTATCTTGCCGGTGGTCGGCCCGTTGCCGGTGGCCGGGAAGTCCCTCGCGGAAATTGAGTCCTCCATTATCGCAAGCTACTACCCGAAATTCGTCAAGACAGAACCTCCAATCTATGTCAGTGTTGTCGAACACAAGACGCAACGGGTGTCTGTCGTCGGGGCCGTTGCACGGTCGGGCATTTATGCGTTACGTCACGATCAAATGACCCTTGTCGGTTTGCTGATGGAGGCCGGTGGCATTGTCGACGAGGGGGCTGCGCTCATCAAGATCAATCGTTTCGGTCAGGGCGGCGTCAAACGTCTGGGGCTGTCCCATACGTCTGCGTCACGGGGCCTCGCCGAAGAGGCGACGCATCGGGGCATGTTTGCCGACTGGACCGTGCCGGCGAGGAACGAGATGGGGATCAGGCCTGCGGATCCCGGCGTGAAACCGCATATGTTGTTCATGCGAGAGGGACCTTTGCACGCGACGGGTTGGCTCCTTTTCGGAAGGGGCGACGAAGTCGTGGCTCGGAAATGGCTGGACCTTGAAAGCAAGCATCAGAGGCGGCAATTCCTGGACACGGCAACGGCACGAGTGCGCTGTGTGACGGGGGCGGAGCTGGAAAGAAGGCTCTCCCGTCTGGCTCTGTTTCTGGAATCGTGGCCCCCGGGACAAGAAGTGCCGTTGTCTGTGCGTGACCCGGTGTGGAACGTGACCTGGGACGGTCATTTCGCGACTGTTTTTGACGAGCCTGTCGGCGGGATCTCACGAGCGAGTCCGGCCGCCATCGTACAGAGTGCGGAAAGCCAAAGAGACAACATAGAGAGTACGGCCACTCTTGTTCTGCCGGTTAGGGGACTGAGCATTCCATTTGCCGACGTGGTCTTGCAGGAAGGCGATTCGATCGTTGTCGAGCCGCCGCCACAGCAGTTCGTTTCCGTTGTCGGATTGGTCGGCCGACCCGGCAACTTCCCATACCCGTATGATGTTCGCTATACACTTATCCAGGCCATAGCGTTGGCAGGTGGTTTGGACCTCACGGCAGACCCGCGATACGTCAGCGTGTATCGGTTGAAGGCCGATGGCACCGTGGCCGACGTAACGCTGCAACTGGTTGATCCGGAGAACCAGGAAAAGCTCACGGAGACTCTGGCCTTGCCGCTGAAACCCGGTGACGTTGTCTCCGTCGAACACACGCTGCGCACGCGGACGAACAGGTTCCTGGATAGGGTCTTCCGTGTGAGCCTGGGCTTGTATTTTCGACCTGAAAGTCTCTGGGATGATGATTGAGCGAAGAAATCAGTCGCAGTCTCGTGTTGCCGGCGGGGAGGGCATCGCGGGGGGTCTGCGGCGTCCGGGGCGCAATCCTCCCGTGGGTCGTTCCGTTGTTGCGCCCGCGGTTTCGGGCGGCTTCTTGACGGTACTCTGGCGGAGCCGATGGATCCTCCTTCTATGCACGGTTGCGTCGCTGGCTGGAGGTTTTGTGTATATCAGTGCCGCCACACCCATCTATACCGCCACGGCCAAGCTCTATCTTGACTACGAGAACATTCCTATCAGCCAGTCCTATGGGGGGCCCGGACCGGTACTGCGAACGGACAAGTACCTTCATACGCAGGCGGAACGGCTGCGTTCCAGACCGATTCTGACGGCCGCACTTACGATGTTGGCGGACCAGCCACTGCGCACATGGGCCGATGCCGAGGTCCCGGTTGCCTATCTACGCAAGAACATCGTTATAGGCGTCGGCAAGAAAGACGAGACCGTCACGATCTCTCTCGATTCTCCCTATCCCGTCGAGGCAGCCCAGATCGTCAACGCGGTAGCGGACGCCTACATGACGTCTCGTTCCGAGGACGAGCGACAAGATGCGACAAACGTATTGAACATTTTGCAGTCCGAAGTGGAGCTGCGGCGCAAGGAGCTTGAGAAGAAACGTGAAGAGCTGGAAAAGTTCCAGGCCAATGACATGCCTTTAACTTTCGGATCGGAGCAGGGCGGCGGTGTCATGCAAAGCCACCTGGAATACCAGAGCGCCTACAACCAAGCCCAGCTTGCCACGATAAGGGCGAAAGAGTTTCTCCATGCCGTGCGGGACCTGTCTGAGAATCCGACTGCCCTTCAGCAGTATTTGCAGGCCGAAGGCCGAAACAGTGAATACGTGGCTGTCTTGCAGGAGAGAGTTCCCCTTGAAACCAAGCTTACCGAGCTGGACCTCAGAAGAGAGCAGTTGCTCGAAACACTCACCGTCGATCATCCGGCGGTAGCGGCTGCCGCCGTTGAGATGAAACGAGTTCAGGAGAGACTCGTTGCCCTGAATGATCGGTTTGTCAAGGCAGTGATTGCGGCCGCAGAACGCCAATACGTCCAAGCCAGGGCAAATGAAGGGCAGCAAGAGCAATTATACAAGGAACAAAGTGAAAGAATCAAAAAGTCGAACAGGGAACTCTTTCAATACAGGCAACTCCTGTCGGAAGTGGAGTGGTTGCAGGCGTCCGTACAGACGAAGGAACAGGAAGTCGGTGAAATACGGAAAATTGTGGGTGAAGACGTGGGGCAAATGAGAATGGAGATTCTCGAGCCGGCGCAGCGGGCTGAGGTGCCCTCCTGGCCTCAGAAGAGCAAGATCCTGACCATGGCCCTTATGCTCGGCTTGTTCCTGGGGGGAGGGATCGGCCACGCGCGGGTTTGGCTGGACCAGACGCTGCGTTCGGCTGATGAGATTGCCACTGCGCTGGAACTGCCCGTGCTTGGAGTCGTGCCGGCCATGTCCCGCCGTCACACCCTTCAGATGCGAGGGCGAAAGGTTTCATTCCAGCCTGACTCAGCCGAAGCGGAGGCGTTTCGGACGATACGGACGGCCGTTTTCTTCGGGGCCTCTAAGGAGAAAGCCAGAACTTTGCTGGTCACATCGCCTGGAGCGGCGGACGGTAAGTCAACCTTGGTGAGTAATCTTGCGATCGCTATGGCAACCGCCGGTCAGAAGGTCCTCGTTCTCGACGCTGACTTCCGCAAGCCCGTGCAGCACCTGATATTCGAGGTGGACCACAAAGAACGGTGCATCTCCAGTGTCCTCAACGGGAAGATGAGATTGGCGGAAGCTGTCCAGGCCACCCCGGTGGAAGATCTGAGCCTTCTCGCGTGTGGGTATGCGGTCTCGAATCCGGCCGAGGTCCTCAATAGCCAAGAATTCGCCAGGATATTATCAGAATTGGCCGGGGCGTACGATCGCGTTCTCGTCGATGCGCCGCCGGTCACAGTGGTCACGGATGCTCAGATTCTGGGCGCGATTTGCGATTACGCCATTCTCGTGCTCAAAGCGGACAAATCCACTCGCAGAGTCGCCCGGCGGGCCATAGAGGCGCTCGAAAGTGTGGGAGCTGAGCTTCTGGGAACGGTTGTAAATGAAGTGAAAAAGGGCGGTGGGCGCTACGGTTACTACGGAGGGTATGCTGCCTCTTATCGTACAGGCTCCAATGACGGGGGCGCCAAGAAGCCAAAGGCTGTGAGAGCAGACCCAAGCGCATGCCGGCCCGTTACTCACATGGATTCCAGGTCCGAAGCATGATGATGCAAGGTATTCCAAGTCATTCTACAGAGGGTCGTTCAGGCATTTCCCCGGAAGACGTGCCGTCCGGGTTTGTGGATGTCCATTGCCACTGTCTGCCGGCCCTTGATGACGGTCCCGCGTCAATGGGGGAGGCGGTCGCCCTCTGCTCGGCGTTGGCCGACGATGGCATAGGCCTTGTGGTGGCGACGCCTCACCAGTTGGTTCGTTGTGAGGCCCGGACCCGCGCGCATGCGATTCGCGCAGCCGTTGGGGACCTGAATCGGAAACTGGCGGAAGAGGGCATCGACGTGGCGGTTTTGCCCGGGGGGGAAGTCCGGCTTGATGAGCGGATCAGTACGCTGTTGGCCAACGATGAGATCCTCACGCTGGCCGACAGGGGGCGGCATATTCTCCTGGAGCTTCCGCCGGACGTGTTTGTCGATATCGAGCCGTTGCTCCTGCAAATGCGATCCCAGGGTATAGATCTTGTCATCGCGCATCCCGAAAGGAACACGCCACTGATGAGGCACCCGCAGATTCTCAAACGCTGGCTGAATTACGGAGCGAGCCTGCAAGTGACCGCGGCCAGTCTCGCCGGTTGTTTCGGCTCGGCCGCTGAACGCGCTGCATGGGACATGGTTCTGGATGGATGGGCCACGATTGTCGCCACGGATGCCCACGACACAGGGCTGAACGGCCCCTGTATGACAATCGCTTCAAGGTTGCTTGCGGACGCTCTCGGCCCGAGTATGGCACGGCGACTCTGCTTTGAAAACCCCCTCAGGATCGTCGTCGGCGCCGAGTCACTGCCGGTGCGCTCGCCTGGCAAACAGGAGGTTGGTTAATATCTATGGTCGGGAGGACGTTATATTTCGAGGACCGGGGCGACCGCTTCGATCGTGTGATCGAAGGTTTGTTGATTGCTGCCCTGGCATTTATGCCCTTCCTCTTTGGCGTGGTGGAAGCCTGGAGCGAAGAAGTTGTTGTGGCGTTGGCGGCGGCCATGTGCATCTGCTTCCTCCTGAAGATGATTCTCGTGGAAGGGTGCGTTGTCACCTGGACGTGGGCCTATGTTCCCGTGGCTGTTTTCGTCCTTGTGGCGGTCGTGCAGTTGATTCCCATGCCGCCGGGCTGGGTGAGCCGGGTGTCTCCGAACACGGTTGAGCAGAAGACCATGCTATTGGCCGATCTTCCGGAAGCCGAACGGGTGCTGTCAACTGTGACGGTGAGCTTCTACACGTGGGCGACGCGACACGACCTGCGGCTTGTCCTTGCTGCGCTGGCGGTGTTTGCCGTTGTACTCAATGTCTATCGGCGCCCCGAGCAGGTCATGCGGTTGTTGGGGGCGATCGTGATCGTTGGTGCCGCGGTGGCGCTTCTGTGTGTCCTTCAGAACGTAGCCGGGAACGGCCGGATTTACTGGGTTGTGTCCACTCCGCACGGAACAGCCCACTCGGGTCCCTTTGTCAACCACAGCCATTACGCTCAGTTTATGAACCTCTCCATCGGTGCGGCTCTGGGTTTCATCTTTGTGAAGTCACATCAAGACTTCCAGGGTCGCCTCGTGAGCCCCGAAGTGGTTGCAGAGTATCTGGGCTCGGAAGGAGCACGGGTACTGTGGGCTGTTCTGGCAATGGTGGTCCTCGGTGTCGCCAGCATCTTTGTGTCGCTGAGCCGCGGGGGCATGATCAGCATGATTATCGCCGGCGCGTTCACGACTCTGATCGTCAGTGCGAAGAAGTCGCTCCGAGGACCCGCCTGGGTGATGGCGCTATTGGCGCTCGGAGCGTTCGTTTGTGTCCTGTATGTTGGTTTCGACGCCGTCCACGACAGATTGGGTAGTCTTCGTGAATTGCCCCGAGCCCAGGGGGGACGCTGGCAGATTCTGAAGGATATCGCCGTTGCCTGGACCCGGTTTCCTGTTTTGGGTACGGGGTTGGGGACGCACGAAGTTGTTTATCCCATGTTTGACCGTTCTACGGTGGCGGCCCTTGCGTCACATGCTGAGAACGAATACGCGCAAGCGGCGGAAGAAACCGGCATCGTCGGCCTTATGGCGCTGGCGGCTTTCGGGGCGATGGTCTGGGTGGCCTACGTGCGAACGGTTCGCGCTCCGCAGGCACCCATTCACTCGGCGGTGTACGGTCTTGGCTTCGGACTGATGGCCATCATGATCCACAGCCTGAGTGACTTCGGCCAGCATCTGCCTGCCAACGGGTTTCTGTCTGTCATCTATTGTGCCCTGTTGATTCGCTTGTCGCACATGCCACAGGAGGGCAACGCAGATACCGGTGGAGTTGTTTCCGGCGGTGGCAACGTTCGACGCTACGGTCTCGCGGGGCTTCTTGTTGCGTGCATTGTGTGGGGATGGGCTTTGCTCGGCGCCGACGGGGCCCGGCGGGGAGAGACGTGTTGGAAGCGGGCTGTCGCCATCGAGGCGGGTCTGGAAGAGAGAGACTGGCAGGGCGGCGCAGAGGAATTCGTCGACCTCATACGCCACGCTGAGGCTGCCGCCGCCATTCAGCCGGACAACATCACCTACCGATACTGGCTTCCCGTATACCGATGGCGTGCCGTCAGTCGTACAACCGATCCTAATACCGGGGAAATCCTCGTGCCGCTTTCGGGTCGTGATTCTGTGGCCCGGATTGCGGGAGAACTGAATGAGGCGCGCGCCTGTTGTCCGACGTTTGGTGCAACGTGGTCCGTCCTGGGACAGCTCGAACGATTCGTGCTGGACCGGGACGAGGGAGAAGAGCACATCCGGACCGGGTACACGCTGGCTCCGTGCGACCCGACGGCATGTCTTTTGGCCGGTTGCCTCGACGCGGAGGCAGGGCAAGTCGAGCAGGCGTTTGCCAAGCTCCGACGGGCTGTGAAGCTTGACAGGTACTGCTTTTCTGAAGTGGCCGAGCTCCTTGTCGAGGACTTGCAGCGGCCGGACCTGGCTCTTGAGATTGTCGGTGAAGATCCCGATTTCGCTGAGCGGCTTGCCTTTATGCTCGACGATGATGCCGAATTTGGCAAGGACGTTGACAGGAGGCTGCTGGACCAGCTTGAACAGAAATGCCGCCAGGACGATACGCCGGCCTGCTGGTATGCCATGCTGGCTCGCGTACAGCGAAAACACCAGAACGCGGAGAGGGCCATCGAATGCTATCGCAGGGCACTGGCGATGGATTACGGCCAGGTTCAGTGGCGGCTCAGCCTCGCGTACCTGCTCTCCGAAGAGGGCCGGGTTGTGGAAGCGATTCATGAGGCGGAGGTTTGTCTGCGATTGTCGCCCGGCCTCCGCGAGGCCGAAAGACTGATCGAAAGATTGTCCGTTGCCCGGATTTCCCCGGGCGGCGGTTAGCAGCGCCGATCCGACCAGTCGAGGAGGGCGTAGCGCCTGACTGGATGCGGACATGTTGCAGCGTAAAGAATGTGGATCGTTACCAGAGCTGGCTGTCGACCCACGAGGACGGAGTCTGCGCAATTGCATGTTGCCGGAGTGACAATTTCGGTTGTGACATCTGGCCAGCGGAGTCCGCAGTAGCACGACCCGTTTGTCAGAACTGGGAGATTGTTATGGCAGCCTACATAGTGAGTGCGAAACGGGTGGCAACGGGTCGGTTTAACGGAACTCTTGCGCCGCTTTCCGCGGTGGATTTGGGCGCGACTGTGATTCGAGAAGTGATTGAGAATTCCCACATCGATGTGAACGAGGTCGATGAAGTAATCATGGGCAATGTAATACAGGCCGGACTGGGCCAGAATCCTGCACGACAGGCCGCTGTCAAAGCCGGATTGCCCTACGTCGTACCCGCCTTTACGGTCAACAAGGTTTGTGCCTCAGGTTTGAAGTCCGTGGCCCTTGCAGCGCAGGCGGTCGCTTGCGGCCCAGCCAATTTGATCGTTGCTGGGGGCATGGAACATATGACAAACGCCCCCTATCTACTCAAGCGGGCCCGCTGGGGACAGCGTTTGGGGCACGGCGAAATGGTCGATTCCATGGTCTGCGATGCGTTGTGGGATATTTTTTACGACTGCCATATGGGAATTACGGCGGAAAACATTGCCGCGAAATACGGCATCTCTCGAGAAGAACAGGATGAGTTTGCCGCAAAGTCACAGCAAAAAGCTGAGAAGGCAATAACGACCGGCAGGTTCGAGGATGAGATTGTCCCCGTGACAATCAACCAGAGAAATGGAGAGGGCATCATCTTTGACACGGACGAGCACCCTCGTGCCGGAACAACCGCAGCATCGCTCTCAAAACTGAAACCTGCGTTCAAGGCAGACGGAACCGTCACGGCTGGAAACGCCTCCGGCATCAACGACGGTGCAGGGGCCGTGATCGTCGTGTCGGAGGATAGGGTAAGAAAAATGAAGCCCGACTGGGCATTCAAGATCATTGCGTCGCATTCCGTGGGATTGGATCCGGCGCACATGGGGCTGGGGCCCATCGATGCCTCGCGAGGCGCGCTAAAGAAGGCAGGATGCACGCTCAGTAATCTTGACCTGATGGAAGTCAACGAGGCCTTCGCGGCCACGTCGATACAGGTGAATCGCGAGATGGAATGGGATCAGGACAAAGTGAACGTGCTGGGAGGTGCAATTGCCCTGGGCCATCCGGTAGGGGCCAGCGGGACAAGGATTCTTGTGACACTCCTGCA
Organism: uncultured Pirellulales bacterium; assembly: GCA_964415045.1. Classification (GTDB taxonomy): domain Bacteria; phylum Planctomycetota; class Phycisphaerae; order Sedimentisphaerales; family Anaerobacaceae; genus CAYPZL01. Next base: position 38,642 of record CAYPZL010000003.1, read on the forward strand.
CGAGATGATGCGGAGGGGTGTTTCGCTTGGCCTTGCCTCACTGTGCGTTGGGGGGGGGCAGGGAATGGCGATGATTGTTGAGAGAGCGGCATAGGACATCGAGACGGACTTCCAGACTGCTGCAAGGTTGAGCAGGAAAGGACGGGTCACACATGAGAGTTGGAATCGAGGCCATAGCGTTCCACAGCCCTCAGCACTACATCGAATTGGCGGAATTGGCGCAGGCCAGAGGGGTAGATCCCAACAAATTCACCAGGGGCCTGGGCCAGATACGAATGGCGGTGGCAACGCCGATGGAAGATACCGTCACATTGGCGGTGAACGCGGCTCGGAAAGCCCTTGAGAATTTCAACATCGACTACAGCGACATCGGCACGCTGGTGGTGGGAACGGAGTCGGGCGTGGATCACAGCAAACCCGTTGCCGTGTACGTGCATGAAGCGCTGGGGCTGCGCTCGAATTGCCACACGTATGAAACCAAGCATGCTTGTTTCGGCGCCATGGCGGCCGTCTTTTCCGCCAATGATTGGATATCGTGCGGTCGTGCGGACGGGTCGAAGGCGCTGATCATCGCCTCCGACATCGCGCGCTACCCGATCGGCGATCCCGGCGAGCCGACTCAGGGAGCGGGCGCGGTGGCCATGGTCATTTCAGACAAACCGAATCTCCTGCAGTTTGACCCCGAGATCAGCGGTCACTATACGAAGCAGGTCATGGATTTTTGGCGACCGTTGTATTCAACGAAAGCATTTGTCGATGGGCACTACTCGATTGAGTGCTATCTGAGCGCGTTGGAGGGGGCCTTGGCAGACGCGTTGAATAAGGCGACGATTCCGGAGCTATACAAGATGGATCAGTTGCAGGCCTGCATTTACCACGTGCCCTTCGCAAAGATGGCTGCCAAAGCACACCATCGCCATTTTGAGATGGATTCCGGAGAGAGGATCGAGAAAGAAAGCGAACGATTTGCAAATGTCAAGAGGTCGTTTGCTGAAAAAACCGGTCCCTGGCTCTCATTGAACGCAGTCGTCGGCAACATATATACGGGTTCGCTGTTCCTGTCGCTGATCGATCTACTGAGGAGCAGCACGAGCGCCGACATCAGGCAGATCAGCATGTTTGCCTACGGCAGTGGCTGTGCCGCCTCAATGAACATCGCTTATCCTACCCCGGGTTTTGTCCGTTTCAAGGATCAGATCGACCCTGAACCCGAGTTGAACGAGCGGAGAAAGCTCAGCATTGATGAATACGAGCATATCATGAGAATCAGCGACTCACTGGGGACTGGTGACACGGAGGAACTTCATCCGAGCGATTGGGGGCTGACCGGGGACTTCTTCTATTTAGGCAACAGAAACCACGTTCGCCAGTACAGCGGCCTTCAAGCGGGTCCGTCTGAATCTCGCCAAGCGGACCTGGTAAGCGTGTCTGCACACCGTTAATGACGCCGGTGTGCTATCGAATGCCGGCGAGGCATGGACAGCAAGGTACCCAAAGATGTTCTCGTTATGATTGGTGGGGAGAAAGTGCGGCATTACGAGGTTACGAAGAGAGATATCAGGCGTTTTGCCCAGGCGATTGGCGAAGCGGATCCCATCCATTTCGATGAGGAGTACGCGAAGAATACCAGGTACGGCGGCATTGTCGCTCCGCCTCTGTTCTGCCAGATGTTCACATTCGAGGATGTGCCCGCCGATCGGCTGCCGGACGATGGATCGCCCATAGAGATGGATGTTCCCATCCCGGCTCGGAGGACTGTCGGGGGAGCAAGCTCTTATGAAATCTTTCAACGCGTAAGAGCGGGAGATCAGATAACGGCAAAATCAACACTAAGGGACGTCTTCACCAAGGAAGGCAGAAGTGGAAGGCTCTATTTTGTCGTCGTCGAGACGGAGTTTTCCAACCAAAGAAAAGAAGCCGTAGCCAAAGAGACTGCCACTTACATCAAACGTTTGTAGCTGACACTTTTCTTCAAACCGCAGTAATCCAGTTGGATTTTGATCAGGTGGACATCACTCAAGCCAGCCTCGACCGTCCGATGCCCGACCAAAGGGAAGCAGAGGGAAGGGATCTAATGAGCTGGAAGAACAAGATCGCCAAAATGCGATCGATCCTGAGGAGGCATGGTCTAAGAGGGCTTATCGTATGTTTGTTTCGTGTTGTCTTCTGGCAGGGGATCACCCGCAGTTCGTGTAGAATCTTGCTTTTCGAGCTTTCGGCACCCCGGCCCGGACCCCAACGTATTTCTGAGACTGGACATACCTTCAGGTTTGCAACAATGGAAGATATTCGCAAGTATCATGCGGATCCGGCCTGGAATATCAGAGACAGAGATGTGCAGGCGTTCGAGAGAGGAGACCGCTGCCTTCTTCAATTCGACGGCGACACTCTCGTTGGATTCTCCTGGATCGCTGCATCACCCCTCGTCGAGATCATGGGGGGCTTCCATTTCAATATGCCGGACGATACCGTGTACAATTACTACGGCTTCACCGCCCCGGCATATCGCGGCAAGGGATATCAAGCGGTAAGACACCTCAAGTTGCTCGAACACATCAAGGAAACGGGACAACGCCGCCTGTTTGGATACGTGGCTCAGACCAATTTGGATTCTCTCAGAGGCGTAAGAAAGAGCGGCTACAAAAAGATGGGCGTTCTGCGTCGCGTGAGGAAGCGAGGGCGAGTGAAATTTGTCCTCAAGGTGTCCGAAGATCTGTGGAGTGACAAGAAGCGAACGTGAAGCGCAAGCCATGACGATGAACAACTCACAGACATGCGTTGTTCCGCGCCCGGTAACACCCGATCGGAACGCGGTGAATTCCAGGGAATCGACCGGTACCCTTGGGATCTCGATCATCGATCACATCGATGAGCTTAAGAAGTATGCCGACGCATGGAATGCCCTGGCGTACGAAGTGCCACCTCGACTTCCCACATCTTCATACGCCTGGGTATCAAGCTATCTTGAGTACTTTCTGTCGCCCGGCGAAACGTGGCGCTGCATTTTTGCACACGATGATGACCGTCTGGTCGGCGTACTGCCGCTGATCGTATCACGAAGAACCAAAGCCGGACTCGCATGGTTGCGCACGCCTATGGGCGGCCACATGATTGCCGTCAGTCCACTCTTGTTCCCTGGAAGGGAGTCGGATGTTTCAAAAGCTCTGCTGAACGCAGCATGGTCGAGCGATCCAAATGTAGTATGGATCGAGATGAGTGACTTGCCGGCCAACTCACCGCTTCTTGAGCATGTGGATGATTGCGCACGTCTCGAAATCAGCAGGAGAGCCGGAAGATACCTCCGTGTCGATGGAAATCAGGATCAATATCAATCATCGCTCAGCAGGAACTTCCGCAGCAATCAACGTAAAGCCGCCAACAAACTGCGGAAGCTGGAGGGGGTGGAAACCGCATTCATCACCGGACAAGACGCCTCGAGCGCTCAACTGTCGGAATTCATTCCGGTCGAAGCTTCGGGATGGAAGGGTCGCAGCGGCTCGGCAATTCAGAAGTCGCCGGATCTGATAGCGTTCTACACGACGTTGACCACTCGATTGGCAGATGCCGGCTGGCTTGAATGGCATTTTCTGCGCGCCGAAGGACAAGCGATCGCAGCCAATCTGGCGGTCCGCTTCAATCGCTCCATCTTCGTGTGGAAGCTTGGATACGACGAAGACTACAGGCGATTCTCACCGGGCGGGATGCTGTTCCAGTCGCTCGTGGACCGGGCCTTTGCGGATCCAGACGTTGACGAAATCAACCTTTTGACAAATGAACCATGGTATGACAACTGGAGGATGAACGAGCGAGAGTTTTATCGCATCCGTCTCTACAAGAAGCAACGGCCTCTCTCAATTCTTTTGGGCTTCATACCCAACGGTTTGCTAACTATACCGCTTCGCAGTAAGACTGTCCGTTCTGTCGCGCGAGCCGGCTGGCGATGGATGCATACTTCGTCCGTCATTCGTCGCCGGCAGAAAGAGCAGGATCGCAAGTCTCGCAGTTCGTGATGCTCAATGGGAAAAAGCTGTCTGCATTGGGACGACATATCCGCGGCGACGCGAATACCTGAACTGACTGTGTGCCCTGATCGCACGCAGGTATTCATGTTCAGCGCAGTTACGTGGAACAGGCATCACATTCACTACAGCAAGGACGCGGCCATCCGGGAAGGATTGCCGGATGTTGTGGTCCAGCGGGCCTTGATCGGGAATTTTCTCGCCCGAGTCATAACCAATTGGGTTGGTGACAACGCTGAATTGCGCAAACTGACCTGGAAAGTTACTCGCAGTGCCTTACCGGGAGAGAATATCGTTTGCCGGGCCAGGGTCGGGGAGACAATAGAGTCGGAAGACGAAAAGTACCTTATGTGCGACGTTACAGCCTCTAACGAGAACGATGAATTGATCGCTTCCGGCGAGGCCAAGGTGGTATTTGCCGCAAATCATACGCAAGATTGAACGTCTGCAATGGAATCCACAGCCAGAGCCATCGAAGAACTCCCCTGCTTCCAGAAGCGATGCGTGCAGGAACCGCCGGCAGGAAAGACCGAAACCTCGGACCAGTTGATTAAGAAGGCTGCAAAAGGCGGCGGGATTGCTTTTGCCGGAAACATCATCGATAAGGGACTCCGATTTCCCCTCGAGATACTCCTGGCCAGAGTGCTGGGAGCGGGAGACTACGGCTCATATTCTCTGGGATACGGCTTGACCGTCCTCGTCGGCCAGATATCCATGTTGGGGCTGCCGAGCGGAGTGGTGCGCTTCGGGGCTCTGTACCGCGGTGCGGGCGATTTCAAACGCGTCAAAGGGACGATAAGTTCAGCACTGGTGATTTCAACCTTGTCCAGCGTTGCGGCAGGGGGATTGCTCTTTGCGTTCGCGGGGCCGCTATCCGAGACGTTCGGCATGCCCAAGCTCGCGGACGTGCTAAGGGTGTTCGCATTTTCCTTTCCTCTGTATGTCATCACCCTCATGGCCGGTTACGCCGCCAACGCGTTCCAGGCGATTAAGCAGCAAACGGCCGTCACAAATATCTGCCGTCCCCTGGCAAATATCGCCATCGTATCGGTCGTGTTCCTCCTCGGCTTCAGGCTCCTGGGCGCGGTGTATGGCTTTCTCTTATCTTCGGGGATCTCCGCCATTCTGGGTCTGTACTTTCTCAAGCGCATTTTTCCTGACATTGTCTCCGAACTCAAATCTTCTTACGAGGTCAGGAAGCTTCTCCGGTTTTCTCTGCCGGTGTTGTTTGTTGGGGTTTCTGCCATTTTACTGCGCCAGACGGACAGGATCATGCTGGGTTATTTCAAGGCTTCGGAGGACCTGGGCGTATATTCGGCTGCCGCTGTCATCTCGCACCAGGCGGGCCTGATCATGTATTCCTTCGGTTACATCTTTTGCCCGATCATATCTGACCTGTATAACAGGGGGGAATTCAGCAACCTCGAAAGACTGTTCAAGACCGTAACCCGATGGATCGTCTCACTGAACCTGGTGATCCTCCTGCTGCTCATTCTCTTCTCCAAACAGATCATGGGCGTGTTCGGCTCCGACTTTGTCGCCGGCTGGTCGGTGCTGGTTATACTCTCGGCAGTTCACCTGATTGGCTACAGCACCGGCGGAGCGCTCGTCGGGTATGTGCTGCAGATGTCCGGCAAGCAGGACATCGAGTTGGCAAATGCAATCGTCATGTTGATCGCAAACATTGCTCTGAATCTCTGGCTTATTCCGCCTTACGGTATTCTCGGCGCGGCGATGGCCACAGGGGCGTCCTTTGCGATGATCAATATCGCCAGGATACTGGAGGTTTACACGTTTTTTCGGATGCACCCTTTTGATACCAACTACTATAAACCCTTTGTTGCGGGCGTTGTGGTTTTACTGCTGTCGGTGTTCTTGTCCATGCTGGACATTCTCGGGCCGCACTGGGTCATGAGCATGGTGATGCTGGTTCTTGTGTATTTCGTCGTTCTATATTGCCTCGGCCTGGAATGCGAGGATCGGATGGTCCTGGCCGCGATCAAGAGGCGAGTCGGCAATCAGCATGGTTCAACGATGACCCGTCCCTGAACGCACAAGGGCGACCGCCGATCGCTTGCGGAAACCGCCCTTGCGGAATCAAGGTGTTACAAGGAGTCCTGCCTCGTGGAAGCGCAATTTGCTGATGACTTCTCGAATGGCGATCTCTATGATGCCTGGAATCATATTCTGTCGCATACAACCGCTGCGCATGCGCAACTCACTCATGAATGGTTAAGCAGTTGGTGGGACGTTTTCCGTGACAACAACAGGCTCTCTCTTATTACCGTCACCGATGGAGGGGAAATCGTAGGAATTGCCCCGCTCATCATCAGCAAGGTCATTGGCAAAGCAGGAGTCGATTTGCGAAAGCTGACCTTTGTAGGAGATGGTCTGACGGACTACCACGATCTGCTGGTGGCGGATGAGAAGAGAGAAGAGATCGTGCGCGTTCTCTTAGAGTGTATTGTCAAAGAGAAGCGCCGCTGGGACGCCATTCATTTACGAAACGTTCGCGGCGACTCTCCCAATTTGCCGATTGTACGTGAGGTTCTCCAAGAGTCATCACTTGCCTTCTCTGAGAGGGTCAACATTCAGTGTCCCTACGTGGCCATCGACGGCGATTGGACGGATTACTATGGCGCTCTGGACCGGAAGATGCGGGCGGAGATGCGAAGGCAATCGAGGCGTCTGGCTGAGATGGGAAAGGTTGAGTTTGTCCGCCTTCACGACATCGACGATGTGGCGCATACTTTGGCTATCATAAAGTCAATCCACGTAAAGTGTCGAGGGGCGAAGGGGGGGGCAAGCTGGTATGCGGATGAAAAGCGATTTAAATTCGCATCCTTGATTGTGAAGCGCTTTGGGGATCGGAAGTGGCTGGATATTCTGTTTCTCAAGCTCAATGGCAGCGTTATCGCGTATCACATTTACTTCGTATACAACAACATCGTCTATTGGTGGAACACCGGATTTGACCCGGAATTCTCACATTTGGGCCCGGGGAAGCTGCTGTTGCAATACGGGCTCCAGGACTCATTCGCCAAGCAGAACAAAGAGTTCGATTTCATGGTGGGTGAGGAACCCTACAAGCTTCGGTGGACCGGTTTAGCAAGGCCGAATTACGAAGTCTTCGCGTTCAAGAACACAGTGCGTTCCCATCTTCTCAGGTGCTACCATACCTGCAAGCCTGTTCTGAAAAGGAATCCCTGCCTGAGAAAAGTGGTGGTTGGGATAAAGAGCAAAGCCGGGGTGATACGCTGATGAGGGCTCTAATCATCTGTTATCATTGCGTTAAGGACGAGGCGAATTCGTGTCTTCGGCCCACGAAGGTCGCAGATTTTGAAAATCAAATGCAGTACCTGTCGAGAGAGTACGATCCGATACCGCTGGAGACAATGGCTCAACACATTCAAAACGGAACGTCGTTGCCTCCCAGGGCTATCGCTGTGACATTTGATGACGGGTATCGAGACAATTACGAAAATGCCTACCCCATTGTGAAGAGATACAAGATACCTGCGACCGTGTTTCTCACCACCGGTTTTGTGGGTACGGGTGCGCTTCCCGCGTGGGAAAGGGGACGTTACACCGCCAAGAAGCCCCTGATGCTGTCGTGGAAGCAGGTGCGCGAGATGAGTGACGGTGGCATCTCCTTTGGCTCACACACGCTCACACATCCGTTTCTTACCCGGATTCCCCGAAAGCAGGTTCTCAAGGAGATACGCCGGTCCAAAGACATCATAGAGCAGCAGATAGGAAAGCCTGTCACCACGTTTGCCTATCCCAGCGGAGACTTCGATTCTGCCGTAAAAGGGATCGTTAGAGGGGCCGGTTATTCAGCCGCGGTCACCACCGTTGCGGGATGCAATGGCGCACATGACGACGTCTGTGCATTGAGAAGAAACCTTATACAGCTTCAAAGTGTTTGCCATAGACTATTCCCTTTGTCCTTCCTTGCCGAGATCACGGGCGCAGTGGGCCACGTGCGTTCTTTCTATCACAGGATGAGGAGACCGTGCGTGCCGGATGCGTAGCGGTCCTTCCGGGATGGCTTCATGACGGCAGCGCGCCTTCAGATCGACGATCTTCCGAAAACGGAAATCCGTGTTCCCCGGAAGTCATTAGGAGCCGCTTTGGTGAGTATGGCGCATTTTTCTATGCAAATCCTGGTCACAGCCTCCTTTGTGTGCGTATGCGTGGGGTGCGTGCCGGCTGCCGAGGTAGCCACGCAGGACGGCCTCACGCTGGGCTTGGGGCTCGGCGGCGAAGTGGTTAGCTGTCGCGTTGACGACCGCGAGCTGCTCCGGGCCGGTGCGCGGGGCGGTGTGTTCGTTGCCGACGTGAGAGACATTCCGGCCAAAGACGTTTCGCTCGTGGACAACCACAGCTTTGAACAGATCGAGGCCGGCAACCCCGTGGGCTGGAACGTGGGGTCAGACTGGCACGTTGACCGGCAGGTCGCCCACACCGGCGACGTGTCCATGCGTGTCCGCACACCGGGCCACAGCATGTCGTACTCGGGGCCGCTGGCCCTCGATGTGCCGGTCAAGCCCAACACCCCCTACCGCGTGGCCTTGTGGCTGCGCACCCAGGGGTGTGCTCCGACCTTCTACATCGTACAGTTCGACGCGCAGGGGGAACCTCATCGCGACTATCCCCAGATCGTCGTTACGCATGGCCAAACGAATGCGGACTGGTTTCAACTGAGCCGCTCCTTCACCACGGCGTTTTTTTGTCGCAAGGTCCAGGTGTACTGCAACGTCGTGGACCAAACCGGCACAGCCTGGCTCGACGACGTGTCCGTCGTTTGCCTGGAGGACGACTATGTATCCCCGCAACGACTGGCTGAAGGCCAGGTCCGCCTGACGTCCGACGGCGTGAAACAGACGTGCGATCTTGCCGAGCAGTCTTTGCGGCTCACGACGGTGTACCAGGCCGGGCCCCACTCTATCACCGTTGACGGCGAGATCGAAGACACTTCCGGCCAAGACCGTGCCGTAACCGTATCGTTTCGGCTCCCCTTGGACGCGTCGGAATGGAACTGGTACAACGACATTCAGAATGAAGAGGTTATAGTAGACAACGTGCGATACGGATCGGCGCGGCTGTTGGACGGGCAGGATCCGACGCAGCGAAGGACAATCGCGCTGTATCCTTTCTCGGCCATGGGAGACGGAGAGACGGCTCTGGCGTTGGCCGTGCCCATGGACCTGCCGCGGGTGTTTCGCCTGTGCTACGATTCCGAGTTCGGCTACTTCCTCAACTACGAGTTCGCCCTCACGCCGGCGGCGACGAAGTTCCCCGGCAAAGCGGCGTTTCGGTTCTTCATCTATCGTGTCGATCCTCGCTGGGGATTTCGCTCTGCCGCCAAACGCTACTATCAGTTCCATCCGCAGTTCTTCGTTAAGCGTGCCGAGCGTGAAGGCGCCCTCAGCGGTATGGTGAACTTCAGCGCGATCGAACCTTCCGATGTTGTGCCGCCCGCATTCGCCACCTTCAACCGACCGGACCTGGCCGCGGGCAATCGTCGGGAACGGGTCCAGTTGCTTCGGTACACTGAGTTCACCGGTTGGTGGGGTTGGGCCCTCAATATCACATCTGAACAAGCCCGGAACAAACCGGATCCGGAACAAGCCTGGGCTCACGTGGAAGAGTTGGCGCACCGGGAACCGCCCGACGAAGTCGCTTTGAGCATTCTCAACTGCGCCCTGCACGACCGCGACGGCAACCGCAGGCTTCATTGGGAGTACGTGCCCGAATGGGGCGGCTACAACTACCTGTGCAATCCCGATCCTGAGATCACAGGCGTCGGTGGAGACATCAACCGGTTCACACTGACGTACGAACGCGAGGTATCCGAGGTGGATCTGTTCGAGCTGGACGGGATGCGGTACGACAACCCCATCGTCTTTGCGACGGACAACTTCCGGCGCGAGCATTTCCAGTGGGCGGATCACCCGCTTGCGTTTGACCATCTCTCCAAGCAACCTGTGATTCCGCTGGATTTTTCGAGCTTCGAGTGCGCCAGGGCCATTGCCGACGACATGCACGGTCGCGGGAAGCTGGTCGCGTCAAATTACACGCCCGTGAACTATCCCAGCGACATTTTTCGCATCCAGCTCCTGGACGTTGTATCGAGCGAGACGCTCTGGACGTGGCCCACGAATGCCAAGCTTGCCTTGCAGCGTACCTTGGCCGGGCGGAAGATCGTGTGCATGTCGGGGCAGGAAGCCAAGAAGGATTGGCCTCCGGAGCGGATTGAGTTTGAGATGAAGCAGGCCATGTTCTACGGCACTTTCTACTACCTCACTGCGATGCCGGGCCTCTATGACCGGTGGATTCCCCTGACAACACGATTAGCCAAAGCAGGGTGGGAGCCGATAACACATGCCCGGTGTCCGGCCCTCGGACCGATGGTCGAACGGTTCGGCGGATTTGCCGGTCGGAACCTGCATTTCACACTGCGCAATGAGACGGCAGATGCGAAGTTCGTGGAGTTGGACATCGACGCGGACATGCTGGGTCTGAATGCGTCGCCTCGACCGGACATCTGGCTGATGCGGGACGCCCGCACACATCAGCGGCTCGAAGTGGATCGCGATGGCCCGCGTTGGTTGGCGAGCCTGACCGTGCCTCCCAAGGACACGGTTGTACTTCGCGTGGCAACTCCCTTCGGTCTCGCGCTCGATCACCTTTTTGCGGTCCCCGACCTTTTACTCACGTCGGCGAACTATCGCGACGCGCTGCGGGACGCGAACGCGGCGGTAGTGTGCCCCGATTATGAAGCGCTGGCACAAGAGGTGCAAGTCGTCCAAAGCGCGCTCATGGCCTGGGATGTTCAGTCAGCCAATGTGCTTGTGCGGCTCCAGGGCATCGCCGCCGCGCTCACGGTGCCCGACGTGCAGCCGAGGACCGCCGAAACTAAGTGGTGGAGCGAACGACTGACGAATCGCGGCGCAGCGGCCCGGCAGGGGATGTTGGCTGCCGTGAGTGTTCTTTCGAAGGAATAGGCGAGCCTGTCACTACATCAAAGAATTCCGGACACAATGAATGATCTCCGCGGAACAACCTTGAAGACACTGCCAATACCCTGGTCACGAAGCGAGTACATCGCAAACGCTGCGGTTCTGGGTTTATGCGTTTTTTCCGTTGCGAATCCGCTTGTAAAGCAGGCCGTGTTGTTCTTTTTCCCCTTCCCGATAGCCGGTCTGAATCTCATGCAGTGGTTTCAGGGATTGTGTTTTCTACTGGTTCTCATGACGCTGCCCATGGTGCCAAGAGGTTGTATTGAGCTGTCTCGCCCCTTCTCCAGACTCCTGTGGGCCTATGTCATAGCGCTTAGTGTCGTCCATCTTCGGCTCCTTTCAACCGGCCGCATACCGGCTGATATGGTTTTCACTGAGCGTATGGTTTACTTCAAGATCGTATTCGCGTTATTGTTCTGGTACTACGCGTCCCGCCTGGTGCAGTCGTACGAATTCGCCCGAGTGTTGTTGCACTCAATACTGCTTGGCGCTCTTATCAGTGCGGGCTGGATTCTCGTTTGCTATTGTTCTGGTATTGGAGGGGCCCACTATGCGTTCGCTGGGATAACGGCCACAGCCGGATCTGAGGGGGCATCGGGAAAAGGCGTGGTTGGGTTCCTGTTACCTGCAGCGGCAGGAGCGATGTTCCTGTCGCTGCGAGACGGTTCGTATCGGTGGGCCTTGTCCGCTGCGCTGATTGTGGCGGCAGTATTTGTCACATTTGATCGATCTGCTCAGGTTGCCTTCGTGGTCGCCCTGTTCTGGATGGCCATTTGGTGGCTTGGGCTCGCCCGTCCCAGACCTGCCTCAAAAATCGTCTTTCTCTTCTTGGGCATCATCGTCCTGTCAGGAGCCATTTACTACGGCCGTCACGGGACCGAAGAGTTGCTTGCGCGGTGGACACTCGACTTTGACCGTGGAGAGATTGGCTCCGGACGAGGGGCTTTTTATACGGCGGCATGGAACTGGTTCTGGCACGACTCAAGCATTACGGATTTCCTCTTGGGCATGGGGTACGTCAATATCTGGGATGTTATGCACACCGCCTCAGGTGCTTTCCGCCATACCCACAGTGACCTGTTCGACATGCTGATGATAGGCGGGATTGTGGGTCTGGCGCTGTATTTTCTTCTGTTCCACACGATTGCCTCCCTGGGGCGAGGTTTGCCAATTGGGAGTGCGGAATTTGCGACATTGGGGGCTGTGCTGTTGTCTTTTGGTGTGATGAGCCTGCTTACCGGGCTGATGGCGTTTCCCCATGCGATGTATGCCTTTGGAGCCCAGTGCATCTGCATTCGGATTCTCGCCATCCAGGGAGACATCGACCCGGGACACTCGGTCTCAGTGCACCCGGACCGGTACGCGCGTGTCGGTTTCCGCAACAGCAAATCCATGTGCACATAACACGCCGTGTTTCGAATTCAAAGGCATTCGCCTATGACAACAGCCCATGCCAGACCAGTTGGACGCAGGAGTCCACTTCGTCAGGAAGCCAGGTCGATGGGAAACAAAGTCTTGATCGTCGGTCCCGTTCCCGGGCCTCCGGGCGGTGTCGCATCGCTCGTGCAGGCGATGCTGGATTCGCATCTGGGTGACGAATACGGCCTCTCGGTTCTTGACACCGCCCAAAAAGGGCGATTGCGATACAGCCCGGACGTCCCGGGACTGCTCAGTCCTTTCTATATCATGTTCCACCTGCTCAAACTCGGGTACCTGCTGCGCAAAGGGCAAGAGCAGATTGTTCATCTTCAGGCGTGTTCGAGCCTGAGCTTCCTGCGTGATTCCTTGTTCATCGTGATCGCACGCGTTTGGAAGAAGAAGGTGGTCTGTCATTTCCACGGAATGCTGTGCCAGCAGTATCCGCTCTTCAGGTGTCGCATCCTGAGACGTTACTTCTGCTTCATCATGCGTTACGTTGACGTACTCATACTATTGTCGCCGCGTTTCGTCTCGGAGTTCGACACGATTATCCCTCGAACCGAGAAACTGGTTGTCCCTAATTTCGCGCCGTCGTTCAATCTCGCGGACGAGAGGTCACAGTCCGGGGTCGGAGTCCTCTTCGTTGGCAGGCTGAGCGCGAAGAAGGGAGTCTACGATCTTCTGAAGGCGGCGATTGCCCTGAGGAGTGAGCCGGCCATCCACTTTCACCTGGCTGGGCTGGAAGAGACGCAGGCCGACAAGAACAGGATTCTCTGTGAATTGCGAAACAATCACATTCAAGAGAAGGTCCATCTGGCCGGGTACGTTCAAGGGCGGGCCAAGGCGCGCCTCTTTGCCTGCTCTGATATATTGGTCCTTCCCTCCTATACGGAAGTATTCCCTATGGTCATCCTGGAAGCCATGGCCGCTGGGATGCCCGTGATCGCAACGCCGGTAGGTGCGATTCCCGACATGGTGATAGACGGGGTAAATGGTTTCATCGTGCCTGAAGGCGACCACGAACTGCTGGCAGAGCGAATCCGCTACTTGCTCCGCCATCCCTGGGAAAGGCGGGAAATGGGGCGAAACAATTTGCGGAAATTCAACGAGGAGTACAGTTTACAGGTGAACATCCAGCGAATCAGCAAGATCTATAGCAGCCTCCTGGGAGACGAAACTCGTCGAGCTCAATGGCATGTGCCGGAGGTGCAACCGGCACACCTGATGGAGAACAGAGATGCAAGACAGACCATATAAGTGCGTTGAATATGACAATGCCAGTCCGCAGTGTTGCGCAGCGAAAGGCGAGGTAGACGAATACCGCAAATTGGCCTCCGCCTGCGCGCCGCACGAGGTTGCCGTTTCAACTGGACATGCCGGATATCCGTCCGAGCCGCCTTATTCACCGAGCATCGCTTATCCGGAGTATCTCCTTGGCGCTGAGACCCTTGCAAAAGAGCCTAACCATGCGTACGAGGGTGTGCGCGACGCACTTCATTTGCTCCAACTTGACGAAGAGCATTATGGCCGAAGGGACTGGAATCCTCTGGGGCAGATGATTCGCCCCGGTGATACCGTCGTGCTGAAGCCAAACTTCGTTCGCAATTTTCGCGAGACTTTGCCTGGACATGAAGATTGCCTTATCACGCACGGCGCCGTCATTCGAGCGGTCGTGGATTATATCCATATCGCCCTCAAGGGAAAGGGCCGGATCATCATCGCGGATGCTCCGCAACAGGAGGCGGATTTTGACGCGATTCGGGGGATCGCGGGACTGGATTCCATCCAGGATTTGTATCGTCGCCACGGCACTCTTGAGGTGGAAGCCTACGATTTGCGGCCCGAGAAGGCCCGGGTCGAGAACGATCTGGTTGTTGGTTATGACCCATTGCCGGGCGATCCGCGTGGATACGTCAAAGTCGATCTTGGCAGTCGTTCCATGTTCGCCCAGATTGAAAACCTCTGCCATCTGGCCTATGGGGCGACGTATGACACGCGTGAGACTCGGCGCCACCACACCGGCGGCGTGCACGAGTATCTAATCTCTCGAACGATCCTGGAAGCTGATTGTATCATCAACGTGCCCAAGCTCAAAACCCACAAAAAGGCGGGTCTCACGGTGTGCCTGAAGAATATGGTGGGAATCAACGGCAAGAAGAACTGGCTTCCCCACTATCGTTCGGGAACGCCTGCTCAGGGGGGAGACCAGTTCGCCGATGACGGTCTGAAACATAGAGCCGAGCAATACATTATGGCGTGCTTCCGGCGCTTGTCGCCGTGGCTAAGACCCTTGTGGGCACTCGCCTCCAAACCGATTAAAAGCGCGGGGCAACGCGTTTTTGGCGACACAAACACAGATGCGGTTCGTTCCGGAAACTGGTATGGGAATGACACCGTGTGGCGCACGATCGTAGATCTGAACAGAGCGGTAATGTACGCGGACCTTACCGGGGATCTTCAGGAGACCCCCGCGAGGCGCATGTTCTGCATCGTTGACGGGATCATTGGAGGCCAAGGCAACGGTCCTATGGATCCGATCCCAAAGGCTGCCGGGGTAGTGGTTGCCGGAATGAACCCCGTGGCCGTGGAACATGTGTGCGCGTCCATTATGGGTTTCGATCGCACGCGGTTGCCCCTGTTATACCATGCGTTGAATGGCGACGACCCCGCGTCCCTCGCAGGATTCGGATACGACGCGATCATCTGTAAGTCGCACGCCCAGCCGGAGGGTTGCCCTCTAAGGAACTGGAACGCGTTGGGCATATCCTTCAAACCGCATTTTGGCTGGCAGGGGCAGGTCGAGATGAATCGACCGTAGATAGCGTGGTGCGGATGACGGTCATGTGTTCAGTACCGATGAGCTGAGAAAGAAACCGCGGATGAGCACCTGAAATGCCCGTTCGCAGGGAGACAGAAGAATTGTACAGCCTGCTCAAGAAATCATATGAGAACGCGCCACCCTTCGTTCAGAAGATGATCTGTTGCCTTCCGTACAGGTTTCTTGCCGGAGGTGAATATCGACGCACGCTGCGTCTGTGCGCGAGGCTGGACGTCATGTCACGGGAGGAGGTTCTCCGTTGTCAGCAAGCGCAGCTTGGCGAGCTGCTCCGTTTCGTCGTTGAGGAGGTGCCATTCTATCGCGGCCTTCGAGCCGTGGTCCGGCGCTTCCGTCCCTTCGACGCTCTCAAAGAGTTTCCGCTTCTTACCAAGGAGATCGTGCAGCAGAACTTTAAGGCTCTGGTTCCAAAGTCACTTGACCGAATACCGCACCATCAGGGAACGACGGGCGGATCTACAGGGAATCAGTTGGTCATCCTGGAGGATGAATCCGCCTACGCCAGGGAGAAGGCGTACGTACACTCGGAATGGCGGCGAATGGGCTATACACCGAGGTGCAGAAAAGCCACGTTTCGAGGCGTTGCCTTCCGAAAGATTACGGACTCGTGCTTCTGGCAGGAGAATCCCATTCACAACGAGCTGCAGTTTTCTCCTTTCCACATGAGCGAGGAGAATCTCCAACACTACATTCGCAGACTCATCGCGTACCGGCCGCAGTTTCTCCACGGATACCCGTCAGCCGTAGATGTAATCGCCGAGTATGTGCTCCGCCATGAGCTTACGTCAACCTTGCCCCGGATCAAGGCTGCGCTCCTGGTGTCGGAGGCGTGTTCCGAGTCGCAGCGGCAACGCGTGGAGGCGGCATTTCGGACACGCGTGCACAGTTTCTACGGGCACTGTGAAAGGACGGTGCTCGGCGGAGAGTGCGAGAAAAGTCGCTGCTATCACGCGTTCCCAACCTACGGCGTTTTGGAGATTCTGAACGAGAAAGGGGAGCCTTGCGATGTGGGGCAGTCCGGCGAGATCGTGGGGACAGGTTTCCTCAAGCGTGCGATGCCCCTGATTCGATACCGAACGGACGACTTCGCGGTGAAGGAGCCGTACCAGTGCGAATGTGGTCGCTGCTGGGATCGATTCTCGCACGTTCTGGGGCGATGGACGTTGGAGGGCGTCATTGTCGGGCGAAGCGGGGCAAAGATATCCGCCGCCGCTCTCAACATACATGGAGATGTCTTTGAGAATGTCGTGCGATATCAGTACTACCAGCAAGAGCGGGGCCAACTGGAAATCCGCGTTATTCCGAATACTCGCTTCGCAGTGCGCGACAAAGAGTACATCCGCTCCGCTCATGAAAAGAAATTATGGGGCGAGGTGCACGTCCGTGTTGTCCCCGTACGGCATATCCCCTTGACGAAATCCGGGAAACAAAGGCGGGTAATCAGCGTGTTGGGACAACAGGCCACCCCATTGACGGTAGGTTCTCTTGATGACGGTTGTTCTCTCCCAACCTTGTGAAGCTGTGGATGTCGCGGTCGTCAGAGCACGGACGCGGAGGCTCCGCGCTTTTGTCGAGGCATGTGATTATGCCGGCTACGATCCTTTTGACGCTCTCAACAGCCCGTTCTTGCGTGCGGTGAGTTCGCCAAGCAAGTGGTCGAGAATCGCCTGCACCCAGTTCTTGAGAAGGTGCCCCATCAATCTGAGATCGATCCTGGGTGTGAGGAAGGAACATAATCCCAAGGGCATCGGGCTCTTTCTCTGGGGCTACGCCAGACTGCACGCGATGGGCGAGGGACGGGAGTACAGCGACAGGGTCGAGTATCTTCTCGATCTTCTTGAGGAATTGCGCAGCAAAGGCTGGTCCGGCAACTGCTGGGGCTATAACTTCGACTGGCAAAACACGAAGATGTGGACGCCCCGATACACGCCGACGATCGTAAATTCCGCATTCATAGGCCATGCTCTTCTTGACACCTACCACTTTGCCGGCGTGGACAGAGCTCTCGATATGGCACTGGGGATCAAGGAGTTCATCTGCCGTGATCTGCAACGTTACGAAGAGAGCGACAGGCTTTGCTTCAGCTATACGCCAATGGATGAGACCTATGTGCACAATGCCAATCTCCTGGGAGCATCCCTGCTGATCAGAATCCACCGGATATGTGGCGACGATGCGTTGAGGGAGCTGGCGCTGGCGAGCTTGAGATACGGCCTTCACCACCAGCGGGCGGACGGCGCCTGGTACTACGGACAGATGAGGCTGGGACGCTATGTCGACTCTTTCCACACCGGTTTCAATCTCCAGGCCCTTCAGTATTTTATCCGCGCCGGTTATGGGTCTGTCTGTGAGGAGAGCTATGATCTGGGGCTGCGTTATTACGTGGAGAACTTCTTCCTGCCCGATGGGGCCGCCAAGTACTATGACAATCGGGTCTTCCCCATAGATATCCACAGCGCCTGTCAGGCGATCGTGCTTCTATCTGACCCAATTGCCGGACAGTCTGAATTGTCGGGGCGCGTTCTCGACTGGATGCTTGAGCACATGTGGAGCCCAAGGGGGTATTTCTACTACCGCAAGGGTCGGTTCCATACCAATAAGATTTGCTATATGCGTTGGTCTCAGGCGTGGGCCTTTCACGCTCTCACATCCTATCTGTACAACAAGACACAAGATGCCTTGCACGACCGGCACGGGAGCCCTGCTCATGCGAATCTGGATTGACCTGGCTAACTCTCCACACGTGAATTTCTTTGCGGCAATGATCAAGGACCTTCAAAGACAGCACGAGGTGCTCCTCACGACCCGGCCCTATGCGAACACGGTTGATCTGCTCGAACTGTACGGATTCAAGTACCACGTGATCGGGCGGCATTACGGGGCCAACAAGGTGAAGAAGCTGCTGGGCTTTTCGTTGCGGTTCTGGCAACTCTACCGGTTTCTGAGAAAGCAGGACGTCGAAGTGGCGATTTCCCACAGTTGTTTCTATTCGCCCGTCATCGCTCACCTCCTTGGCGTGAGGAGCATTTACCTCAACGACAACGAGCACGCCGCAGGAAATCGAGTCGCCTTCCCGTGGGCCACGACGATTATGGTGCCCGAATTCCTTTCACTGGACAAGGTCAAGCGGCAGTGGGGTTCGCCGGAAAAGACAGTGCAGTATCCCGGTGTCAAAGAGGGAATATACCTTTGGAGGCTTCGCAGTTCTCCTGCTGGAGGGGCGAGCGACCGGCGGTCCGGCGCCGGGGAAATCTTCATTCGGCCCGAGCCATGGGCCGCGCAATACTACCGGGGCGCCACCAATTTCATGGACGACCTGATCGTCGCTCTAAAGGACAAGTACAAGATCGTCGTGCTGCCTCGGGGAGAGCAACAGGCTATGCACTATCGGCAGGAGAAGTTCACGGGCATCGTTATTCCCGACAAGGCATTGAGTTTGGAGGCCGTCCTGACAAGGTGCATGCTTTTCATTGGCGCCGGCGGCACGATGACGCGAGAGGCCGCTGTCCTGGGCATACCGACCGTTTCGGTGTACCAGGACGAATTGCTGGACGTGGACAGGTATCTAATCGCTCAGAAACGGATGATCCACGAGAAGAACCTTACTGCCGCTGCGGTTGACGAACTTGTCAGAGACATGCGGAATGTGCCCCCCAGCAGCGCTCTCCTGAAGAAAGGTCGGAGCGCCTACGAACTTATCATGCGAAACCTCCTGGACGGAAACGGCGAACAACAGGCCGGTGCGACCAGCCCGTTGTCCGCTGCGTAAAGCATCATGCTGAGGCCAAACGGGTCTTTGGCAGTCATGCCAGGTCATCAGAAACCCCCTATCTATGAGGATCGTGCCATGCTTACAGGAGCTGTCATCGGATTGGGCCGGATGGGGTTGACGCACTTTTCGATATTGAACACGCACCCGCAAGTCAATTTCGTGGCCGTATGTGATTCATCCTCGTTCATGCTGAAGAAAGTGGCCAAACACCTGAACGTCAGGGCCTACAAGAACATGGGCAAGATGCTTGAGGCAGTGCGGCCCGATTTCGTGATTGTCGCTACGCCTACCGCGATGCACGCCGAAGCCGTCAAGTGTGCTGTCGCTTGTGGAGCGCACGTTTTTGTCGAGAAACCGTTTTCTCTCAATCCGGAGCAGGGCCGGGAGCTCTGCCGGGTTGTACAAGGCAAGAACCTTGTACACCAGGTCGGTTACGTCAATCGCTTCGGTGATGTCTTCATGGAAGTGAAGAAGCTGCTCGATTCGGAAGCGATTGGGAATGTGGTAACCTTCAAGGTGGAAATGAACGGTCCCACGGTTCTTCACGGGGCCCGGGGCAGTTGGCGATCGAAGACGACGGAGGGAGGCGGCTGCCTTTACGATTTTGCCTCGCACGGCGTTGACCTGATCAACTACCTGATCGGCCCCCCGGCCCGGGTCCTCGGGGCTGTCCTGGGAAAAATCTATTCCGAAGGTGTGGAAGATACCGTAAGTGCCACCTTCGTCTACGAGGACGGCACCAGAGGCAATCTGCTGGCCAACTGGAGCGATGCCTCTTATCGAAAGCCTACCTGTCACTTCGAGGTCCTGGGCAGGCAAGGCAAGATCATGGCCAATCCGTACTCGTACAAGGTCTTTTTCCGCAAAGATCCCGAATTGGAGGGGTTCTCCCGGGGCTGGAACGAACGATACTTCGCCTCGATTGCCAGACCCGTTCGCTTCTTCGTGCGCGGGTTTGAGTTCACGCGCCAGCTTGACTATTTCATCGACCGCATACTGGAAGGAAGACCATCTGAGGTGTGCTCATTTGAAGATGGGCTCGAAGCGGACCTTGTTATCGATCGAATCCGAAGGAACGGGGAGAATGGAGGACAAGCAGGTGGATAGAATCATATTTGGCGACAATCAGTTCTTCGGCATTAACCACATGTCAGAAGAGAGAGCTCAAGCTCGAGCGGAGCGTTTCAAAGACATCGGTGCTATCATCGACGTCATCGACAACGCGTATGCCTGTGGCATCCACGCCTTTATGTTCAACACGCACGATCGAGTGGGGGAACTGTGCGACCATTTCCGCGCCCATCCAGGCAGGTATCGCGATCTTCGCCTGTATCCTTCGATGCCCTATGCACATAAATACGCGAACGCGGTGAATGAGAAGGGAATGGTGGGAGCTCTGAACGAATTCGTCCTCTCCGGTTGCAGTACAGGGCAGGTTGTAAGCACTCTCATCCGCGGCGGACGGACGGTTATCCACCGGGACATGCTTGAGGTTATGAAGCTGCTCGTCGATCTCGAGATGAGAATGTTCAGGGGACTCAACGTCAGAGCGGTGTTCTTGCAGAACATCGTCACTGACCTCTTGCTTGGGTTTAACGCGAAAGAGGTTTTCCTGGAATTCTGCAAGCACATCAAGACCAGATATCACGTTGAACCGGCCTTCATTACGACGAACATGCCCACGCTCGTGCGTTTTCTGCTCGCCAGTGGAATCAAGAATCCGATTGTGTGTTCCAGTATCAATAAGACCGGATTCGCGATGTGTCCCAACCAGGAGCAGTGCGAGACGACGCTGGCGGAGAAGTCCTTCAGACCGATAGCGATGTCGGTATTCGCCTCGGGGACGATCCCTCCACGAGAGGCGATCGAGTACGTCTGTGGTCTTCCCAATATTCAATCGATCGTATTTGGTGCATCATCCAGACAGCACATTGAACACACTCGAGAGATGATTCGCTCGCGGTGGGATTTGGGAGCGTTCCTGGCTCGCCCCGCGGCGGTATCGTAGGGCTGCGATTGAGCCGGATACACTTTTCACGGAGGAACATCATGAAGCGAATATGGATTGTTCTTGTTTTGGAAGCAACCTGTCAGGCGATGATGCCCGTGGTAGGGAATAAGAGTGTTTATCCCGAGACGACAACTCACGACAAGCGGCGCGCGGAACCGTTTGTCATGTCGGTGGATGGCACAATTGGAACTATTTCCATTTATCACGAAGGTGGCAGTGGTGAGATGCTCCTGGGTGTCTATCTGGGTGACACAACGCCGGACGTGCGTGTCGGCATCACCCCTTGGACACCTGTCAGTGCGGACGAGGGGTGGCAAACTGTGGCTCTGGCGTACCCCTTGTGGGTCCCCGGAGGGACGCGGATCTGGCTCGCATGGGTCTTTGAGAAGAATCCCGGAATTCGATGTCAGATTGCATCGGCAGGATCGGTGGAATCCGACGAGGACTGGAACGCAGGCATGCCAGGTACCTTTGGAAGTGGCTGGCAGACCGATCGTAGTCATTCCATCTATGCCACGTATATCAGAGACGGGCATCCGATCATCAACGAGGTTCTTGTGAGAAATGATGTGTTTTCGCAGTGGCCTTTTATCGACCAGGACGGTACGAAACAGGGTTGGATCGAATTATACAACCCGACCAGCCTCCCGATTTCTCTGGGGGAGTATTATCTATCAGACAGCCCGGACGCCTTGCAGAAATGGGCCTTTCCCGACGTCGTCATGTGGCCGCATACGTATTTTCAGGTGTGGACCTCGGGCAAGGATCGCAGCGAGCCGGGGGGGGAACTGCACGCTTCCTTCAACCTGACGGACAGCGAGAGCGTTTTTCTCACGTACGCGACTCCAGACAATCAGATAGATATGCTCGAAGAAGTCAGAGTCCCTGTTGACCACTCGTACGGCCGATATCCCGATGGGGCCGGCGGATGGTACTTCTATACGAAGCCGACACCGAGATTTGCCAACACCTGGGAGAACAAGAAACGATTCGTTATCGACCAGAGACACGTTTCCCTGACGGTGGGGACCCGATGCCAACTGACCGTGACACCCCCTCGAGAAAGGGTGCTCTGGAGTTCCGACAATCCCCTCGTATGGGTCGATCCGGCCGGGGGGCTCCTGGCCGTGCAAGACGCTCTGAGAGAAGACGCTCAGGCAATGATCACGGCGCGCTCGGTTGATGGCGATTCTGTGGATTCCTGTGGGGTGACCATAGTCAATTGGCTGGCCAATCTCTCTGAGCTCAAGGTGGTGGCAACTCCATATGCATCTTACATCCTGGCGATGGAAGGGGATGATTTACTCTACACGATAGGCCGTGACTTATACAGTACCAGCGATGGGTTCAAAACCTCCCACTTCCTTTCTACGCTTCCCGAAGACCTGGATATTCCCAAGATGTTGGTAACACCCTTTGGCTATTTTGTGCAATGTGCCAAGACAATCTTCGAGTCTCATGATCTTGTCATATGGACTCCCAGTTTCACGATGAACATGAGGGGTTTGGGTCATAGCCTTGCCTATCATTGGGAACCGGCATCGCAAACAGGGTACCTTTATGCGGGCGAATACTCCTCTGATCCCAACCATAGGCATCTGGTGTGCAGGGGTGTCTTTCCTGCCACGGGACAGCCGGTCTGGGAGGCCATCCTTGACTTTACGCCAATGTCCAAATGGCGGAACGATAAATCCGTTCTGGACAGCGCCCGACACGTCCACACGGTTTCCGTTGATCCCTATACGGGACATGTCTGGGTCGGTACCGGAGACGATAACGCACATTCAAGGTTGCTCTATTCGGATGATAACGGCGAGAGCTTCAGGGTCGTGGGCATGGGAAGTCAAGCCTGGCGCACTCTATCGATATGGTTTACGGAACGTTACGTGTACTGGTGCATGGACGCATGGGATGAACAATGCGTCTGGAGGATAGCGCGATCCCATGTGAACGAAGCGGGAGTCTGGCCCTGTCTGACGCCCGAGTTAGGCTGGGGAACGACCAGGGTGGGTGTTACTTACTACGTTACAGCAAGTGAGACAGACTTGCATTTTCCCGTGCCTGTCGGCCACATCTACACGGAGACCGAGGCGCGCACTTTGGACGCCGAGCACAGGGTGAGAGCCATAGACGATCCCGAATACGACTACAAAGAAGAGGTGGCCGAACTGCGTAACGGTGCGCTTTGGTACCACTTGTGGGTGCATGATGACCGGGGCGATCCTATCCTGATCCTGGGACAGTCTGCAGAAGGGGCAAACCGGGACTACCGGGGCAGAGTCTTCGGAATCAAGGAGTTGCCTGACGGCAGTGTTGACGTTCAGGAACTGCTTTCCGTTAGCTCCATTAACCCCGAAACATACGATTCGCTCCTTCAACTGGAGCCAAAGGCACAAGACGCGGACGGATATGTGTAC
The DNA here is from genome assembly GCA_964415045.1 of uncultured Pirellulales bacterium. GTDB lineage: Bacteria > Planctomycetota > Phycisphaerae > Sedimentisphaerales > Anaerobacaceae > CAYPZL01. The sequence continues at coordinate 62,141 of CAYPZL010000003.1, forward strand.
TTCACGGGTGTTCACACGAATCACAGAGTCTACAAGACGAAACTAACGTGGGTAGACGACCCATTACTTCGTTAGCACGGAAGGCGTGCCTGCCTGCGTCGGTTCCCGCGGGTTCGTTTGCTTCCCCAAGCATGGCGCCCCCAGTGCGATGCCATAGACTCCAGGAGGTTTCAATATGGCTGTGGATAGAGAGGTGTGTAGCAGCGTGAATGACAGAGCAAGCTGTCAGGGTGAACGTTCGTCGCTGATGTGTTGCTCGTTGCGGCCCGTGTGCCCGACCCGGCCCTACAAGTTGTTCTGGCAGGTGAGGAGCCGGGGCCTTCGTCAGGCGTTCCGCGTCACCGTCCTGAGGATTCGACGTGCCATCACGACTCACACCGGCACTCAGAGTCGGCCAAAGAGCAAAGCGCAGCCGTTGGAGGCATTGGATCTCAAACCCGGGGAACTGGTTCGCGTCAGGCCTGAGCCGGAGATCCTCGCGACGCTCGACAAATGCGACCAACACAAGGGCATGGCCTGGATGCCCATGATGCGCGACTGCTGTGGCAAGGAATTCAAGGTGTACAAGCGGGTCCAAAAGATCGTCCTCGAGAGTACGGGCGAAATTCGGAAACTGAAGAACACGGTGTTGCTTGAGAGCGCCATATGCAACGGGATCTACGGGTGTGACCGATCCTGCTTCTTCTTCTGGAAAGAGGCATGGCTCGAACGCGCCGCGCCGCGCTCCTGACGGATAATGAGCGTGTGGCAATACAACTCCTGTGCGACCTTTGAGAACAAAACGCATCACGGGAAGCAGTCGGTAGAACGCCTTGCTTCGCGCTTCCGCGTGAGATGGAATACGATATGGGCTCCGGACTGACAGCTCTGAAGATGTTATTGCGGCCTCGTTACTCGTCCGGCGCGCAGATGCTTCCCGCTTACGAGCGGGCGTTTGCAAAGACCGTTGTCGGTATTGACGTTCCCGCACTGGCGTTCGGCCGAGGCAGGGTCGCGCTGTGGTCGATTCTCAGTGCCATCGGCGCCGAGAAGGGGTTTGAGGTCGTCGTTCCGGCGTACACGTGCGAAACCGTTCCCATGGCCGTCAAATTCGCCGGAGCCCGATGCGTTTACGCAGATGTCGAGATCGGACGCTACGATGTGCCCCTGCGTGGGGCGGCACGTGCCCTGACCCAGGATACCCGGGCCGTCATTTGTCAGCATACCTACGGGATTCGCCAACCCGTACGAGACTGGATCGAGTGGACGTCGGAGCAAGGCGTCCTTCTGATTGAAGACAGGTGCCAGCTCATAGCCAACGGATCAAACGGAGATCCCGCTCCGATCCTGGCGGGGGCGGCGTATTTCAGCACTCATTTCAGCAAGCCGTATTCAACTGCACAGGGAGGGATGGCGGCCTTTTCGGACGCTGAGCTGTATGCCGGTGTCAAACGGATACGCGACAGCTTTTCCAACGACCACACTTCACAACGCGCTCGCTCACTGGCCCTGCAAACGCTGCTCTACGCCGTCACAGTCCGACCGGCAACCAGGGCGATCGTTGGGAGGATTTTCCGTTGGGCTCAGCGTTCCGGCCTCATTCGTGGGACGGTCTCACACGATGAATACGGGGATGTCATGCCTGCTGACTATTTGTCGTGCGCTGCCAATTTCCACGCGGCCGTCGGCACCGGGGAACTCCTTCGCTGGCGCGCCAATCTTCAGCATCGCCGGCGTCTGACAAAGTTCTACCTGGACCACCTCGTCGCGCTCGGTGTGGATCCGGATGCCTTCGGGGACGGAGAGGACGACCCCGTGCTTCTGATGGTGCCCCTGCTGGTGGCCAACAAGGACGAGGTCCTACGGCGAGCCGCCGGAAGGGCGCTGCCCATTGGCACGTGGTTTGACCGCTGCCCTGCTCACCTTGACCCAAGGACGGCTCATCAGTATGACTACCGGCCCGGACAGTGCCCGAACGCTGAGTATCTGGTATCGAGAGAGATTCATCTTCTGACCGCTCCGTCGGTCAGTCTCCATCAGGCAGAACGTGCAGTCCGGTTTGTCGAGAAATACGCCCATTGCGCCACGCCACCGGACGAGAAGTAAAGAAAGCAGGCCGGAACGATCATGAATGCATAGGAGAGCTGACAATGGATGTTTCGCTTCTGGACTCCACGGACCCGGAGTGTGACTGTTTCGTAGAGCACATGGCCGGGGCCCGGTTGTGCCATATGCCGGCGTGGACCCGTATGGTCGAGGAAGCGTTCGGTTACAGGGGATTTTATCTGGTCGCTCGTGACCATGGTCGCGTCTGCGGCGTGCTTCCCCTGACGCACGTTCGCAGCCGATTGTTCGGCAACCGCCTGGTTTCTCAGCCTTTCAGCGACTACGGTGGGCCGGTGACGACCAGTCCCGCCGCTTTGGAGGCACTCTACGACCGGGCGGTCGAAATCGCCTCCCAATGTCGGTGCGACTCCATGGAGCTCAGAAACACGATTCCGCTGCCCGGCGATCTGCACGTACGCACCGATAAGGTCTCGATGTACCTGTCGCTGGCGCCGGATCCGCAGGCGGTATGGAAGGACCTGCGTCACAAGACCCGAAACAGGGTGCGTAAGGCCGAGAAAGCCGGCCTGACCGTAAAGGCCGGGGGACAAGAGTTGCTGGATGAATTCTACCGGGTTTGGACGGTGCGCATGCGCGAGCTGGGCACCCCGTGCTATCCGCGCAAGCTGTTCAGCAGTATCCTGGAGACCTTCCCCGGCGCGGGTCAGATCTTCCTGACGAACCTGGACGGAGTAACCACAGCCGTCTTGTTCGCCTATACGTTCAAGGGCTGGGTCCAGTGTTCCTGGGGAGCGGCCCTGCGGGACTACGACGGCCTGGGGCCGAACTACGTTCTCAACTGGGGCGCCATCGAATACTACTGTCAGAAGGGAATGAAGTGGTACGACTTCGGACGCAGCACCATCGGCAGCGGACAACACGTATTCAAGCAACGGTGGGGGGCGAATCCGATCCATCTGTACTGGCAGTACTGGACACGGCCGGGGGCGGACCTGCATTTGGTCAGGCCCGACGATCCCAGGTACAGAAGAAAGACTGAGATGTGGAAGAAGCTGCCGCTGCGGGTGACGCGCGTTCTCGGTCCGCGCATAAGCTGCAGCCTGCCCTGAGACGGACCTCTGCCGCCTCGCCGGTCGCATTGGCCGGCGCGGTGGACCACAAGCCTTGGAAGGATACTACGGATGGACACACGGGACCCGGTACGGCACCTCAATGCGTTTAGTTGTGAGTTGGAAGACTGGTTCCACATCCTCGACAGCGACATTGTCCCGCGGATTGAAGAATGGCCGGGCCCTCCGCTGCGCGCGGAACGGAGCGTTCAGCGACTGCTCCAGCTTTTCGACGAGACCGACGTTCGCGCCACGTTCTTCTGTCTGGGGTGGATGGCCGAGCGAGCGCCGCGTTTGATCCGGCAGTGTCAGCGAGCCGGTCACGAGATCGGATCGCACGGTTACGGTCACGTCCTCGCTTACAAGGTGGGTCGCCGCGCGTTTCTGGAAGACATCACGCGCTCGAAGAAGATCCTGGAAGATATCACGGGCGAGGAGGTTGTTGGATTCAGGTCTCCCGGATTCTGCATCAGGGAGGACAACCAGTGGGTTTTCGAGGTGGTGCGGGAGGCCGGTTACACGTACGATGCCAGCGTCTTTCCCGCCCACCACGGTCACGGGGGACTGAGCCACGCCAATCCCAGCCCGCACGTGATCCAAACCCAGACGGGGTCGCTCGCCGAAATCCCCACGTCGACGGTGAAGCTGTTGGGCCGTCGTGTTTGTCTTTTTGGTGGTGGCTACCTGCGCATTACACCTCTACCCCTTATCCGCTGGGGTGTACGACGGCTGCACAACGAAGGCCGCCCGCTCATCGTGTACATCCATCCGAGAGAGATCGACCCCAACCATCCCCGTCTGCCGCTACGAGCGGCACGACGATTCAAATGCTACGTCAATCTCCGCAGCACCATGTCGAAACTGACGTGGCTGTGCGAGCACTACCGTTTCACGACGATGGGAATGGTGGCGTCACAGGCACGCGGTCGCGCGCCAGCGGAGGTTAGCGTACCGGGTGAGGCAAGGACGCCGGAAATAGTGGGAGTCGGCGCCCCAAAACTGTCCGTTGCCTCGGACATGTTTGCCGGATTCCAGGGAGCGGAGTCCAAACGATGATGTTTCACCCCTATCCGTCACCACATTCCGTACGGGGTACCTGCCTGGAGGGAGGAGAGGGGGCATGCTTATGAACGCGTACCCGTGGGTGTATCTTGGATCTGTGTTTCTGGCGGTGGCAGCCACTCCGGCCGTCATCTGGCTGGCCCGGCGGATCGACGCACTCGATCGTGGCGGCATCCGCGCCGCTCACGACAAGCCCGTTCCACGCATCGGAGGCGTGGCGATCTTCCTGGCGGCCATGGGCACGATCGTGCCTGTCCTGTTCCTGAACAATCGACTGGGTGGGGCGTTTCGAGCGGTGCAACTGCAGTTGGGCGGTCTGCTCTGTATGGTGACGTTTGTCTTTCTGGTGGGATTGGTCGACGATCTGCGCGGCTTGCCGGCGCGGGTAAAATTCGCGGCCGAGACCGTAGCGGCCGTGGCCTTGTGTTGCGTGGGCGTTCGCATTAGCAGTCTGGAGATCACGGAGGGAGTCGTGCTCAATTTCGCGTGGCTCTCCTGTCCGCTGACGGTACTCTGGATCGTGGGCGTCACCAACGCGGTGAATCTCAGCGACGGTCTCGACGGTCTGGCGGCGGGGGTCTCGGCGGTGGCCTGCGCGACGATCGCCATCTTTGCCATTCGCGGCGGCGACGGCGTCATGGCCGTCTTCATGCTGGCCTTGCTCGGAGGGTTGAGCGGATTCCTGCTGTTCAATTTCAACCCCGCCAGGATCTTCATGGGCGACTGCGGCAGTCTCTTCGTGGGATTCACGATCGCCTCTTCCAGCGTAATGTGCCTTACGAAATCCGCCGCTCTGGTCGGCCTGGCGCTGCCCGTATTAGCCTTGGGCATACCGATCTTCGACACGTTTTGTGTGATGCTGAGACGTTTTCTCGAACGACGGTCGCTCTTTGCGGCCGACCGGGGCCACTTTCATCATCGTCTGATCGATCTGGGGCTCAAACAGAGGCACGCCGTCATGGCCGTCCATGCGGCCACCTGTGCAGCCGCCGGTTTTGGCTTGTTTATGATGGTCCGCAATGACGCGGGCTCCCTCGTCATTTTCGGTTGCATTCTGCTCTTGCTGATTCTCCTGTTTCGCGTGGTCGGAGCCGTTCATTTTCGCCAGACGATTCGCCAGCTCCAGAAGAAGCACTCTCTAACCCAACAGCTTCGGGAGGAGAAAGGGGCGTTCGAGCACGTGCAGCTTCACTTCCGCCAGGCACGAACGTTCGCGCAGTGGTGGAGCGCGGTCTGTGTTGCCGCCGAACGCCTGGACTTTGCCTGGTTGTCGCTGACGACGACAACGCCGGACGGAGATATCGAGACATACCTCTGGCGGGCGCCCGGATTGAATGGCAAACCGTTGCGCATTCTGACGACGACGATGCCGGCCGGCAATCCCGGCGCGCCGGGACAGACAAAAGCTTCGTCCGAGTTCGAGCTGGCCGTTCGGATCAACGGTTCGCTCGAATCTGCCAGCCACCGGACCTCGCTGTTTGCCAGATTGATCGACGAGTATGACGGGACGCGACTGCTGGACGAGCGGAGAACATTTCAGAGGCCCATCTTACAGGAGACGCCGGTGATCGAATCCGGATGGATCAGCGCCGGGTAGAACCCACAGATCTCCCGTTTTCCCTGCTGCCTCGGCAGGGATTCGCTGCACGCGCCGGCTCGCCCTTCACGGGCGGGCCGGTCTTTTTCTTGCCCGCGCGCGGGAAGGAACGCGCCGCCCGTGCGTTGTTGTTGGAGCGGGTTACTCCTCAATCGAATCCGTAGGTCAGGATGTTGGACTCATTGCCTTCCTGGTTGTCGACGATGAGGTGGATGAGTCGAATGTCTGCGTCGTGCAACTGCTCCAGGATTGCGGTCGAAATGCCGGGTTCGAGGCGGGGCTCGAAGAGGAAGTTCTCGATGAGGTTGTGGTGTTCCGGGCGGTATGTCTGGGAGTAGTAGCCCGTCAGGACAATCGGCTCGTCGGCAAGTCCTTCGATGACGGTCCGGTCCCACCGCCTCAACGGGCCGGTGGCGCCGGCGCCGGCCACCCAGTCATCCAGTCCTTCGGGCGGTGCGGCAAAGAAGAAGGAGGTGTTGATCGAGATGCCCCCCGATGCGAACGAGCGTTCCTGCGGGATATCGTCGGGAGAGCCGTCCGTGCGGGGCCACAAGTACACGCGATTGGTCGTGGTGGTGCGCAGGCCCGAGCCGCCCCAGAGATCCTGATACCAGGATTTGACGGGACGCTCGTAATCCACGTCCAGAGTCAGACATCGGAAGGGGACGTTGAAACCGGGCGTGCCGAGATCGGCCAGCGTCAGAATCGGATTGGCTCCCGGCGAGACCGCCGTGGGTATTCCCGTCGTTTGCAGGCGATAGCGGCGCGGATTGACCATGTCGGGGAATTGCCAGTTGTCAACGACGCTGTCGTCAGCGAAGCTGTGCCGAGCGGACGGCAGCAGGGAGATCTCCCGGGTGGTGTTGCAGATGCGGTCCTCGTCCAGGTACTCTATCGAGACCCGGCCGTAGAGGCGCTCGCTGAGGCTGTTGCTGTCCAGGGCCATATTGTACGTCTCCAGCGTCCAGCGAGATTTGAGCCGGTGGTCCGCAAAGACGTCGGTCTCGCCGAAGATCTCGAACTCTCCGGTGAACACTTCAAATTCCATGGGCGTCTTGATGAGGAACGGTGTGATCCGGGCCGTCTCATCCGGGACGGGGACCTGGCGAACCTGCTTGACGACAAGGCCGCCTTCCGGACGCACCCGGCCTCCCGGGGCGACCTTCTTGTACTCCAGGTCGAGGATGTATTCTGTCTTGCCCGTGACCCTGCTGAACTCGTCGCTGACAAGAAGCAGCAAATCGACGAGGTCGGTGTAATCGTCGGGCCACTGCATCACGGTGCCACCCAGCGGGATAAGGCTGGAGGATCGCTGCAGTTTCGGCGGCACGATGCTGCCCGAGGGAAGGATGGTGACGGTGACTTCCTCGGGCGTCGATGCGTCCTCCGGATTCGTCACGGAGACGGCGCCCTGCTGGGTGACGAAGGAGATGACTGTGTTTTCGTCGGCTCCCTTTCTCTCAAAGGTCGCCACGCCGTTGGCCAGCTCGATCTCGTCGGGGAACGAATGGTGCACGAGTATGGCCATGCCCACTTCGGTTTCGTTGACGTCGTGTCGCAGTCTTTCGAGGTAGGCGTTGTTGTTGTAGAAGCTGGCCAGGACCCTCCGGATGGCGCGAAAGACGTCGCGTTCACCTTCTTCGTTGGGATCGCAGACACAGGGGCCGGTGTCATCGTCGTCCAGGTCGTCGGCCAGACATCCGCTGAAGCTGTCGTACAGGCCTGCCCCGATGAAGTCCGCACTGTCCTCGACGTTCGTGGAACTGCGGAAGCGCAGGTTGGCGTTGGGGTCAAAGCCGTAGGCCGGATCGGTGAGCACGGCAATCACCGCATCGCGAAGCTCGGCGCCGAAGGAGCTGATGGCCGGATGGGTGAACAAATTGCGAATGGCGGCCAGATCGCTGGAGAGTCTCTGCATGTCGTCCGGCGGATAGGAATCATACCGCGACAGACGCTGGGCAATCTCCTGCCGCAACGTGGCGTTGCTCGTTGCCGGGGGGATCTGCCATTTGGTGGGTTCGTTCACGTCGTCGGTCAGGTACAGACCATTGAGGGAGATGGTTTCATCGGACGCGTTGTACAGCTCGATCCAATCGGGATACTGCCCGGGTTCGTGCGGGTCCTCGATCGTTGCCTCGTTGTCGGCCATGAACTCATTGATGACGAGGCCGACGCCTTCGACCGCCTCGGCGTCGGCGTTCGGTCCGCCCGGCGTCGTCGTGGTGAAAGGCCGCCATGTCGGACCGCCGTCGACGGCTCGACCGAACGACACATCCTCCGCCTGGGGGCCGAAATGAACCGAGTCTATGAGCGTGCTCCCGTCGCGGTCGAACAGGGCGATCGACTCGCCGCCTCGGGACAATCTGAAGCCAACATGTGTCGGCCCTTGCTCTTCGTCATCGTCGGACCAGAACAGCATGTGTTCCCCGGGTCCCAGCTCCAGCGGTACGGTCGCTGTCAGCGGTTGATCGAGAAACGCGTTCCACACGTCGAAGGTCAGGGCCGCAGCGATGGGAGAGCTCTCGGGTATGGCTTCCCGCAGGATGCCGAAATTGGACGCCTTACCTCCGACAAACTGTATGTCGGGAGGGGCCAGCCCGATGGTCGATACCCCGTAGGCTCCGTACGGTGCCATCGGCGCGATGGCGAGAGGCGTCGGCTCTTTGAGCTGGAGGATGTCAGCCACGATCGCGTCGTCGAGAAGATCCTCGGTGTCGATCAGTCTTGTGTCACAATCGCTGTACTGATCGTTGTATGCGCTGAAGATGACTCGATGTCCCACCAGTTGTTGCGCGCGTTCGGCGTCGTCGCTGAGGGCCAGGTGGACAAAGGGCACGGCATAGGTGCGCGCGAGAATGGCCACGTGGGAGTTCGGCGTCGAGGGCGCCAGCGAGACGATTCCGGAGACAAAGGGCAGCTCGGCGGGGATGCCGTCCGTGAGCAGGATGTCGTCCGGTTCCAGGAGGCCCCCACGGTAGGCATCGTCAATGCCGTCGGCCGGGAAGAACTTCAATTCGCCCAGGGCCCAGCCCTCGGAGTAGCAGGTGTTGCCCTTCAGCCAACGGGCCGTCGAGGCCAGCGGGATGCCCTGGGATTCGAACCAGTCTCGATCGGCTTCGGCTGCCGCCTGCTGTTCGTAGGTGGGGAAGTAGAAGGCTTGCACGTCCGCAGAAGCGTCGATGCCGGCCTTGACGAGATTGAACATATCGCGGACCTGCTCGCGGTCATACGGATCCTGACGTACGAACTGGATTCCGTACTCGTTGAAACGGGCTTCCGGGGGCCAGCCGTCTGCCGGTGGGAGAATGACCGTGCCCAGGATGGCCTGTTGGCCTTCGGAAAACAGGGTAACGGCATTGAACTGCGCCGTTGTCATGCCAATGAACGGGTCGAGGTGTTCGGTGGCGAAGGCGTAGTGAAACACGTATTGCCGGCTGTTCTGGAAGTAGACAATGTTCGGATCGTAGGGCTCCGACAGGATCGTGAATTTTATCCACTTGATGCTATCGGGGGAAATCCCGCGGGCGCAGAACGAGTCATACGGGAAAACGATCTGGTTCTTCCAATAAGGCGATGGAGTGATCGTCTGACTTCTTGCCGTCGCAGCGTGGATTCCCACGAGCAGCAGCACGTGTATCGATACCGGTAGTGTTTTCTGCACGACCTGTTCTCTCCTCTATTACTGTCCGGAACCGGACTCTACGAAGTTTGCCCTGACGGTATGATTTCGGTCCATGGTAATGTAGGACGGATTGGCTGAGGTCGCATATGTCCCGGACCAGCCTGCAAACACGAAGCCGGGCTCGGCCTGCGCCTCCAGCCGGACGATCTCTCCGTCCTCGTAGATATATGTTCCCTCCCCGGGTTGAATCACGGAGCCTCCGCTGGTAGAGGAAAGTGAGAGTTGGCGCGGCACGAGGAGATCGTGCTTCACGTCGATCCCCGGGTTGTTGGCCACAATCTGGGGGATGTGGACGTCAAACGCCTCCTGGTCCAGAGGGTTGTTTCGCAGGTCGAGGACCTTCAGTGAGGTTAAGGTTGTTAAAGGGGAGATGTCGGTGATCTGGTTGGCGAGAAGATCGAGAGCGCGCAAGTGCGTTAGCTCGGAAAGAACCCCCACGTCGCCGATTTGATTTTCGTACACGATCAACTCTTTCATGCGTTTCAGTCGCGACAGGGGCGAGAGATCGGCCAGTTGGTTCTCGTGCATGTCGAGGTGCTCCAACTGCGTCAACCGTACGACCGGCGCGAGGCTCCTGATGTAATTGTTATTTAGCACCAGGCTCTGCAGATTGGTCAACCGGAAGAGAGGCGAAATGTCGTCGATTTCGTTGAGAGCCAGATCCAACGATTGCAGATTCTCCGCGTACTCCAGGCCCGTCAGGTCGGTGATTCCTTCGAAGTGCGCCGACAGAGAGATCAAGCCCAGCATATCCATCGGAGTGGGATTCCAGACCCACAACTCGGCCTCCACAAGCTGCTTGAGGCGAGGGTCTGCGAAGGAGACCGGCTGATTCCATCGTATGTTTTCAAGATCGAATTTGCTGGCCTGGGCGGTGCCGCCGTAGGCGCCCATGTTGATGACGCTGCCGTTGCCGGCCGGCTCATGCTCAGCCTGACTCGCGGGGTCGCCCGTGTCGATACCGACGCTGGTGGCTTCGTCCTCTACCCAGCGTTGTGTCTGCGGGTTCCATCGCCCTGCCTGCGAGAGCAGATGATAATCGCCGTCCATCCAAACGACGCCGGGGACGCCGGGTCGGGCGGCGCCGGCGGGGTTGCTCGGATCGATCCAGTAGCCTCTCCTCGCAAACAGTGGATCTTCGGCGAGATTTCCCGTCCCCGGCCATCCATCCGTTACGTCGCTGTAGCGAATGGATAGTTCGCTTGTGCTGTCCAGGAGGATCTCACCGGGTGCATTGCCCCAGAGAATGGAGTTTACGATTGCCACATTGCTGCGAAAGAGACAGAGGCCACCGCCCAGCCCGCTGCTGCTGTTGTCGGCGATCGTGCAGTTGGCAAAAAGGGCGTCGCTGTCGGTACAGTACACCGCCGCCGCGTTCAGTCCGGAGGCATGGTTGCCCACAATCAGACAGTTCCTCACAGTGGGGCTGCTCTGCGAACATACAATGGCGCCTCCTTGCCAGCCGGCACCTCGTGTGAGGACGAAACCCATCAGCAGACAGTTCGGATCCTCACCTCCCGAGAAGGTGACGACCGGCCCTGCGCCGGCGCCGTCGATCACCGGATAGGCTGCATTACCAGGCGTCTCCGGATCGATTCCCAGAAGGTGAATGCTCTTGCCTGTGAAGTCGATGTTTTCGTAGTAGGTGCCGGGGCGGACGATGATCGAAACGCCATCAGCGGCTACGTCAATCGCTTCCTGGATGCCGTCAAAGGGATGTTCCGCGGTTCCATTCTCCTGCGGGTCGCTCACCGTCGCATCCTCCGGCCTCGGATCGCCGGGCGCGGCGCCATCCACCCGGATGACATCCAGGGTGCTGATGAAATGCGCCCGGATGGTATGGTTCTGGTCCATGAACAGATACGTGGGGTTTTGCCCTGTGGCGTATGTGCCGGACCATCCCACGAACACAAAACCAGGTTCCGCTTCGGCCTCGAGACGCACGAATCCACCCGCATCATAGGCGAAGGCTCCTTCGCCCGGGGTCGTTACGCGTCCTCCGGCCGTGGAGGAAATGTGCAGGGGCCACTGACCGTCGTTGGGATCGTCGGCGCGTACGACGCCTCCAAGCAGCGCTAGTGATATCAACGCAAATGCCACTCTCTTCATACCCTCTTCCTTTATCTACCGTAGTTGCAACTTCAGAAGTTGAAATGGGATTTGCCGGTTTCGGCTGTCCCCCCATAGGCTCCTATATTTATAATGCTTCCGTTAGGCGATGGTTCGTCGCCGACGGGATTCTTCGGATCGCCGGCATCGATGCAGGGGCTGGTCGCAAGATCCCGGACCCAGATTTGTTTCTCGGCATCCCAGCGACCGGCCTCTGATTGCAGGTGGTAATCGCCGTCGATCCAGATCGCCTCGGGATCGTCGGGCTCGACCACCACGTGGGGATTTCTGGCATCGGCCCAGTAGCCTCGTTGGACAAACAGCGGATCGGCATCGATGTTGCCCTCGCCGGGCCATCCGCCGGCGATGTCGCAGTAGCTGATGAGAGGCTCGCTGCGGCTGTCCAGGAGGATCTGCCCGGCGGTATTGCCCCAGAGGATCGAGTTCACGAACGTCACGTTGCTTCCAATCAGGCAGACGCCGGCCCCCAGCGGGCGGCTGTCATTGTCGGCGATGGTGCAGTTGGCAAAGACGGCGTTGCTGTGGAAACAGTAGAGCGTGGCGGCGTTGAGACCGGTGGCCCGATTGCCCACAATCAGACAATTCATGACCGTTGGGCTGCTGCCGTGGCAGTAGATCGCCCCGGCCGGCGTGCCATAGCCACCGGTGATGACGAACCCCCTCAAAACACAGTTGGGATCTTCGCCGCCGGCGAAGGTGACGACCGGTCCGACGCCGGCCCCGTCGAGGACCGGAAAAGAGACTTCGTCGGGATCGCCGATGTCGATTCCGAGTAGTTGGATAGGTTTGCCCAGAAAGTCGATGTTCTCAAAATAGGTTCCGGGGCGGACGATAATCGACGCGCCGTCCGCGACCGCCTCAATGGCTTCCTGAATACTATCGAACGGATGCTCCGACGTTCCGTTCTCCTGCGGATCGCTGATATCGGCGTCTCCCGGGCCCGGATCGTTGGCAGGATCATCGTCAACATAACGGACAGATTCCGCTGTGCCCACGAAATCTGCGCGAATACGATGATCCTGATCTGCCGTGATATATAACGGGTTGTCCGTGCTCCAGACACTCCCCGACCAGCGCACAAACACGAAACCGGGCTCTGCCCGGGCCTCCAGCGAAAGAACCTCTCCGTCTTCATATGCGAAAAGACCCTCACCCGGATCAATAACGGTGCCTCCACTGCTCGATGAAATCAAAACCTGGCGCCGGACGCGCGGGTCGTGCTTGACGGTGATGCCGGGATTGTTTGTGCGAATCTGTGGGATATGGATGTCATACGCGTCCTGATTCAGCGGATTCTGTCGGAGATCGAGGATCTTGAGGGACGTCAGGACCGTCAAGGGCGAGATGTCGCTGATCTGGTTGCCGAGAAGGTCGAGCTGTCGCAGTGCCGTCAGATTGGACAGAGCGGTGATACTGCTTATCTGGTTATTGTGAAGGACCATTTCCTCCAGACGGTTCAGGCCGGACACCGGCGAGAGATCTGCGATCAGATTGTCATGGATGTCCAGGTGTCGCAAATTGGACAACCCTGACAAGGGGGAAAGGTCGCTGATACTATTGTTGTTCAAAACCACGGTCTGCAGGTTGCTCAAACCCGCCAGTGGCGAGACGGTGTTGATCCCGTTTACGGCGAGGTCCAGTGTCTGGAGGTTTGAGGCGTACTCCAGGCCCCCGAGATCCGTGATTGCGTGCTGGACCGCGGAAAGTGAGGTCAGCCCCAGCATGTCAGTGGGAGTGGGCTCTGAAACCCACAACTCGGCTTCCACTGCGGCCTTCAGTCTGAGATCGGCAAACACTACCGGTTCCTCAGCGTACGCCGGACTGCAAAGAACTGCCAGTATTGTCAAGGCAAGTAGCGCTTCTTTCATTCTTCTTCTTTAATCTACGATTACCGTGCCGCTATAGGCCCGATTCGGATTTGCTGGCTTGGGCGGTGCCGCCATAAACGCCCAGGTTGATAATACGTGCGTTGGGCGATGGTTCGTCGCCGACGGGACTTTTCGGATCGCCGGCGTCGATGCAGGGGCTGGTCGCAAGATCCCGGACCCAGATTTGCTTTTCTCCATCCCAGCGACCGGCCTCTGATTGCAGGTGGTAATCGCCGGCGATCCAGATCGCCTCGGGATCGTCGGGTTCGACCACCACGTCGGGATTTCTGGAACTGGCCCAGTAGCCTCGTTGGACAAACAGCGGATCGGCATCGATGTTGCCCTCGCCGGGCCATCCGCCGGCGATGTCGCAGTAGCTGATGAGAGGCTCGCTGCGGCTGTCCAGGAGGATCTGCCCGGCGGTATTGCCCCAGAGGATCGAGTTCACGAACGTCACGTTGCTTCCAATCAGGCAGACGCCGGCCCCCAGCGGGCGGCTGTCATTGTCGGCGATGGTGCAGTTGGCAAAGACGGCGTTGCTGTGGAAACAGTAGAGCGTGGCGGCGTTGAGACCGGTGGCCCGATTGCCCACAATCAGACAATTCATGACCGTTGGGCTGCTGCCGTGGCAGTAGATCGCCCCGGCCGGCGTGCCATAGCCACCGGTGATGACGAACCCCCTCAAAACACAGTTTGGATCTTCGCCGCCGGCGAAGGTAACGACCGGTCCGGCCCCGGCCCCGTCGAGGACCGGAAAAGAGACTTCGTCGGGATCGCCGGTGTCGATTCCGAGTAGTTGGATAGGTTTGCCCAGGAAGTCGATGTTCTCAAAATAGGTTCCGGGGCGGACGATAATCGACGCGCCGTCTGCAACCGTCTCAATTGCCTCCTGAATACTATCGAACGGATGCTCCGACGTTCCATTCTCCTGCGGATCGCTCAGATCTGCGTCCCCTGGCCCGGGATCGGCGTGGGCGTCGTCATCGACGTAGATCATCGCCTGCACGCGCTGGAAGTTCGCCTGCATCTGGTGATCGCGCGTCATGGTGATGGTCACGGGGTTCTGTGAGGTTGAATACGTGCCGGACCAGTCACTGAATACAAACTGCGGGTCCGCTCTGGCTTCCAGCACAACAACTGCGCCGGAATCGTATGTGAACGTTCCTTCGCCGGGGGTAATCACTGACCCTCCGCCGGTCGATGAGACGTACAAGCGGCGAACAGAAGAAGCGGTGTCGTCGTGGGCCAACCACAAGCCCGGGTTGTTTGCTGTGATCAGCGGAAGGTAGACATCGTACGCTTCCTGGTTCAGCGGATTGTCTCGAAGATCGAGATGATCCAGGGACGTGAGTCCCGCCAGGGCGGAAATGTCGTAGATTTGGTTCTCGCTGAGGACCAGGAAACTCAGGTTGCCCAGTCCCGCCAGCGGCGAGATATCGCTGACCTGATTCTGGCTCAGGTGAAGGGTGCGCAGGGTGGTTGCCCCGGCCAGCGGTGAGATATCGCTGATACGATTGCCCTGCAGATCCAGAACCCGCATACCACTCGGCCCGGTCAGCGGTGAGATATCTCCGATCTGATTGTCGCGCAGCACCAGCGTATGCAAATCGTCCAGGCCGGACAAAGGTGACAGATTACTGATCTGGTTGCCTTCAAGATTGAGGTATAGCAGGTTGGTCAATCCGGCCAGCGGTGAGATGTCGCTGATCTGATTGAAGCTGGCATACAGGAACTGCAAACCGGTCAGGCCGGCCACCGGAGACAAATCCGTAACGTTGTTTCCGCGAATGACCAGTTCCGACAGATATGTCAGCCCCGACACGACCGAGATGTCGCTGACGTGGTTATCGTGAAAATCCAGGACGGTAAGATTGTGCAGTGCCGCTACGACGGAGATATCGCTGATCTCGTTGTTGTTGATACGGAGTATCTGCAGGTTGGTCGCATAGCCGAGACCGGTCAGATCGCTGATTCCTTCCCACCTCGCGTTGAGTGTGGTCAGTCCCAGCATGTCGGTGGGCGTGGGGTCCGAGATCCACAACTCGTTCTCCACCGCAGCCTTCAGCCTGGGGTCACCGAACTCCACGGGATCCTCAGCCCCTGCCACACTGGACAGGAGCACAGACAGTGTTAAAGCGAGTAGCACTTTTGTCATGTCTTCTTCCTTTGCCAACTATAGCGGTGACCTCAGAAGTCCAACTGGGACTTGCCGGTTTCGGCGGTCCCCCCATAGGCTCCCATATTGACAATACCCCCGCTGGGCAGTGGCTCGTCGCCGACCGGGCTTGACGGGTCGCCCGCGTCGATGCATGGACTGGTGGCCTCGTCGCACGTCCAGGTCTGGGCTTCGTTGTCCCACCGGCCGGCCTCTGATCGCAGATGATAGTCTCCGCCGCTCCAGGTTGCGTCCGGGTCCTCCGGCCCAAGCAATGCGTCAGGATCTGCGGCATCGGTCCAGGCGCCTCGTCGAACGAAGAGCGGGTCGGCATCGATGTTGCCCTCGCCGGGCCATCCCCCCGCCAAGTCCGTGTAGGTGACCAGAAGTTCGCTGCTGCTGTCTACCAGGACCTCGTTGGGCGTGTTGCCCCATAATATGCAGTTGATCATGGTGACCTGGCTGTCATCCAGGCGCAGCCCGGCCCCGTTTCTGCCGCCGTAGTTGTCGGCGACGGTACAGTTGACAAACGAGGCCTGGCTGTCAACACACAGAATCGCCCCGGTGTTGGAGAAGGCCGCGCGGTTGCCCACGATCAGGCAGTTGGCGATGAGCGGACTACTCCCCCGGCAGTAGATGGCGCCGGCGGAATTCCCGTGGCCCCCGGTGACGACAAACCGCGTCAATACGCAGTTGGAGTCTTCCCCCCGGGCAAAACTGATGACCGGGCCTGCGCCGGCCCCGTCGATGACAGGCAGCGAAGAACGTTCAGGATCGTTCGGATCGGCGCCCAGCAGTCGGATGCACTTGCCCAAGAAATCGACGGTCTCGCGGTAAGTCCCGGGGCGGACAACGATCGAGACATCGTCGGCCGCGACCTCAATCGCTTCCTGGATGCTGTCAAACGGATGCTCCGGCGTTCCGTCTTCTTCCGAGTCCTCCGCTGCGCCATCAACATACATCACGTCCAACGTGCTCCGGAAGACGGCCCGAACGTAGGAATCCTGGCTCACCGTGATGGAGGTGGGGTTTTCCGTAGTCCAGTTGCTGCCGGACCAGTGTGCGAAGACGAAACCCGGTTTGGCGATTGCCTCCAGCAAAACAACTTCGCCATCATCGTAGAAGAACTTCCCCTCGCCCGGATGGGCTATAGTCCCCCCGGCAGTGGATGAGGTCTGCAGCCAGTGGCCGATACCGGGATCGTACCTGATCCAAACGCCCGGGTTGTTGTCGCTGATCTTCGGGATATGAATATCGTAGGCTTCCTCGTTCAACGGATTCTCGCGCAAGTCCAGGTACTCAAGCAGTGTCAGTTCGGAGAGAGCGGAGACATCACTGATTTCGTTGTACTCAAGGATCAGCGTGTGCAGTCCGCTCAGGCCGGCCAAAGGGGACAGATCGCTGATCTGGTTGCGTTGAATGTCGAGATACTGCAGGCTGCTTAGTCCGGAAAGAGGGGTGATATCGCTGATCAGGTTTCTGTGAAGGATCAGGTGCTCGAGATTGGCCAAACCGGCGAGAGGGGAGATATCGACGATCTGGTTGCCGTGGAGATCCAGGTATTCCAAACGGCTCAGCCCGGACAGAGGCGAGATATCACTGATCTGGTTTATGCTGAGGTGGAGCGTACGCAGATTGGTGAGCCCGGACAGCAGCGAGATATCGCCGAGAGGATTCAGCCGAAGCCATAGCTTCTGCAGGTTCAGGGCGTACTCAATGCCGGCCAGATCCGTGATTCCGTCATCGATACACACCAGTTCCGTCAAGGCCAGCATATCTGTCGGTGTTGGGTCCGCAATCCACAGTCTGGCCTCAACCGCTGCTTTGAAGGTGGGATCGGCGAAGTAGACCGGGTCTTCAGCTCGCGCGGAAAGTGAGAAAAGTGGCAACAATACCAGCGCAGGCATCACCCTCTTCATATCCTCCTCCATAGTGAGCCCCCCTGGAGCGGCGAGCAGGCTCATTCTATGTCCTAATTCTCTCCGAAATTGTAATTGTAGCATATCCAGCCGTGAATTCAAACGAAATTGTAGGGCGCCCGCTGCGTTGTGTCTGTGCAGATTTTAGGGCACGTTGGCTTTGGGCCAGTAGGTGGTCCATTG
>CAYPZL010000004.1:0-46193 GCA_964415045.1 uncultured Pirellulales bacterium
TCCTGGTGGCCGCATGAAAACCAATACAAAAATCAGTCAACTTGAGTACTTAGTGGTGAAAGGAAGCTTGTCGGAAACGAACTTCCTATCCTACCAAGTTGCGAGGATACCTTCACTCTTTTGGTTGCGGCCGAGCGAAGCGAGGCCGCGCTGGGATCCCGACTGGCAAACCAACGACCCGGTAATGGAAGCAGAGGGCACCGTGACATTTTCCGAGGGTGTTCTGGGTCTGATCTATGCCGACAGCGACACCTATAACGGCCCGTCCCCGCACCCACTGGTCGCGAGTGACAACACGGTCGGTCTTGGCAGCGCAGTCTACGAATCCGACCTTTATCACCGCAAGGTCGAGAATCCTTCGACTGTGTACGAGGATCAGATCACCGATACGGTTTATCTGCATTGGTACACAAACGTGAGCATGGACGAGGCCCGTATCATTACGGCCGGTACGCCCATCCCGGCTCCCGGCGCCGTCCTTCTCGGCAGCCTCGGCGCCGGCCTGGTCGGCTGGCTGCGGAGACGCAAGTCGCTGTAGACGTAAGAATCAACGCAAACGCAAAAAGGCCGCGCGGTTCACGTGCGGCCTTCTTTTTTGCGATATCTGACTACGCCGCACCCATTTCGTTCACCACCTCGCAGGGCCGGTCGGGATCCATGAGCTTGCGGCCGGTCAATCCCATTTGTGTCGTTTGACGGCGGTGAGGATTTTCTGGGCGCATTTGAGGGCGGCCAAGCCCTCCTCGGCGCTGACTTCGGGCGTGAAGGACCGGTCGCGGACGGCGCGGAGGAAGGCCTCCTGCTGGAGCCGGACGGGCTCCTTGTCGTCGATCTGGAGCTGCTCGATGTGGAGCAGGTCGGGCCAGTTCACCGTCGTCAGGTCGAACTCCCCGCCCTCGCGCTGCTGGCGGATCCACTCGACGACGTTGACGTTGGGGGCGGTCTTGATAACGATCCCGCTCTTCTTGAGATAGTCGACGCTGAGATAGGCCTGGCGGCTGAACACGTGGACCTTGCGCTCGGTCTTGAGGGCCAGACGCGAGGCGGTCATGTTCACGATACAGCCGTTTTCAAAAACGATCCGCGCGTTGCAGATGTCCTCGGCCTCCTCGATCATGCCGATCCCCACGGCGTCGACGCGTTTGACCTTGCTGCCGGCCAGGGACAGAATGATATCGATGTCGTGGATCATGATGTCGAGGACCACGCCGATGTCGGTGGAGCGAAACGGATAGGGGCTGACGCGGTGTACCTCGATGAACTTCGGCTCGATTTCCAGCCGCTTCATCGCCTGCACCACCGGGTTGCAGCGCTCCGAGTGGCCGACGGCCACCACCGCATCGTGGCGTTTGGCCAGCGAGACGATCTTGCGACCTTCGCGAATGCTCGAAGCCAACGGCTTCTCGACGAGGACGGGGATCCTGCGCCGCAGGAAGGGCCGGGCCAGTTGCAGGTGCGTCACCGTCGGCGTGGCCACGGTGACGGCATCGACCTTGTCCAGTACGTCTTTGCAATCGGTGAAGGCCAGGCAGTTGTGTTTTTCGGCGAGTTTCTGCGCCCTTCTGGCGTCGACGTCCACGACCGCGACCAGCTCGCTGTCGGGCAACTGGCCGTAGACCTTGGCATGAATGGAACCCATCTTGCCGGCCCCGATCACCGCTGTGCGAATCTTATCGTTTTTCATGAAACACTCCCAGTATCCCCCCGCCGCTGCAAACGCCCGTCTGTCGCGCTTCGGCGCCCCGGAGGTACCAACCGGCGTCAGCGCGGTCGTCCGATTACTCTCTCCGCTGCGTCTCCAGGTACCGGCCGAACCGGTGTTCACCGCTTCTGAGAATCGAATCGACGATGGCGCGAACGTTCTCGTCGAGCCCGTCCTCGGCAGCCAGTTCCCGGGCGTTGGTCAGCAGCACCCCGCCCTGGCGGTAGAGCCGGCGGTAGGCCTCGTGAATGCGCTCCTGCTGCTCTTCGTTGAGGCCGGCGCGGTCGAGGCCGCGTTTGTTCACGGCCCGCACGGTCGCGGGGTAGTGCCCGCTGACGATGAGAAACGGCGGCACATCCTGGGTCAGACCGGCCAGCCCGCCGGAGAAGCACCAGCGTCCCAGCGTCACAAACTGATGGGCGGCCGACATGCCGCTGATCCACACGCCCGTTTCCACGTGGCCGTGCCCGCCGATCTGCACGCAGTTGCTCAGGACCACGTGGTCCTCGACGATACAGTCGTGCCCGATGTGCGAGTTGATCATGAAGAGGTTGTCGCTGCCGATCCGCGTGGCGGCGTCCTCGTATTTGCTCGGATGAATCGTGGAGTTTTCCCGGATCGTGTTGCGGTCGCCAATCACCAAGCCGCCCTGCGACGTTTCCGGAGTCAGGCCCAGAACCTGGGGGCAGGCCCCGATCGTACAGCTGGGATATAACCGGTTTTCCCGGCCGATCCGGACGCGGTCGGCGATGACGACGTGCGCCTCCAGGATCGTGCCGGCGCCGATGGCGACGTCGTCGCCGACCACGCAATAGGGTCCGATGACGACGTCGTCGTCCAGTTGTACGTTCTTTCCAATCACTGCGGTGGAGTGGATGTTAGCCATATTTGGTGTACCTGCACCTCGACAAAAAATCACCAATCGTTTCGACGTCAGAGTTTCTCATCGTCGACCAGCATGAATTTGATTTCGGCCTCGGCCGCGACGGCGTCGCCGACCATGGCGTGACATTTACAGTGGGCGGTCCGCCGGCGCAGCCGCACCGTCTCGGCGATCAGGATCAGTTGATCCCCCGGAACCACGGCCTTGCGCAGCTTCACGTTGTCCATGCTCAGGAGCACCGCCAGCTTGCCGGTGTGTTCCAGCCGCTGGGCGAAGAGCAGACCCGAGACCTGCGCCATCGCCTCGACGATCAGCACGCCCGGCATGATCGGCGTCCCGGGAAAGTGGCCCTGGAAAAAGTGCTCGTTGAACGTGACGTTCTTGACGCCCCGGATCTTGGTATCGCCTTCCACGTCGACGATCTTGTCCACGAGCAGGAAGGGATAGCGGTGGGGCAGGATCTTCTGAATGCGGCGAATATCGAGGACGGCGTCGGTGCCGAATTTCTCGATCCGGTCCTGCTGCTGGGCCATTTCATAGAGCTTGCGGACGAGCTGCTGATTGAGGGCGTGCCCGCTCTTGTAGGCGACGATCCGGCCGATGACCGGGCGGCCCACGAGCATCAGATCCCCGATCAGGTCCACGATCTTGTGCCGCACGCATTCGTTCGGGAAGCGGTAGCTGTTCTTCATGGGCCCGTCCGAATTGATCACGAGCAAATCGCGCGGGCTGATGTGTTTGCCGATGCCGCGCGCTTCAAACTGCCGCGCCTCGACCTCGAGCAGGAAGGTGCGGGCCGGGGCCATGTTCTTCTCGAAGCTGTCCGGCGTGAGCCGGTAGCTGAAGATCTGCCGCCCAATACCGGTATGCCCGCTGTAATCCAGGTCGTACGTGACGTTCAGCTCGCCGTCGGCGTAGGGCAGCGCGTAGAGCGTGGCGTCGCCGGCGCTGACGGTGATGGGCTTGCGAATCACAAACTCTCGTCTGGCGCTTTGCTGCTCGACGACACCGGCGCGTTTGAGAACTTTGAAGTATTCGGCGCTGCTGCAATCGGGGGCCGGCAACTCCGGACCTTCGACCTCCACAAGAAGATTGTCGATCTCCAGGGCGCGGACGGCGGCCAGACAGTGCTCGACGGTTTCGATGCTGACCTCGCCCTTCTTGATGCTGGTGCGTCGGCTGCGTTCGGCGATGTGGGGCGCCACGGCGGCAATGCGCACCGCGTCCGCTACGTCGGTCCGCACGAAAACGATGCCGGTATCCTCCGGCGCCGGGCGAAAGACCACCCGGCAATCCTCTCCCCCGAACAGCCCTTTCCCGGCGACCTTACCCTCGCCCTTTATGGTCTTCTGCAGCTTCAAGTTTTTCTACCTTGGCAGTCAAGCGCTTCAATTGTTGCGACAACTTGGACAGGCGAAGGATATGAATGACGGCCTTCGCCGCTTCTCTGACATCCATGGCCGGCGTCCAGGCCAGTTTCTCCCCCGCCCCGACCGTGCTCATCACGCCGGCCTGGGCGCCCACCATCGTTCCGGCGCCGATCTCGATATTGTCGGCCAGGCCCGCCTGCCCGGCGAGCACAACCCCGTCGCCCAGCCGGCAACTGCCGGCGATGCCAACCTGGGCGGCGATCAGACAGCACTTGCCGATCACCACGTTGTGCGCCACCTGCACCAGATTGTCGATCTTCGTGCCGGCTCCAATTATGGTATTGCCAAATTTCGCCCTGTCAACGCAACAGTTGGCGCCGATCTCGACGCCGTTTTCGATCACCACGCCCCCATTGTGAGGAATGAGCCGGTGGGCCCCGTCGATGAAGGCATACCCGAATCCCACCGAGCCGATCGTGCTGTTGGCCTGGATGACGACGTTGTCGCCCAGGCGGCAGTGGTGGTAGATCACCACGTTGCCGTCGAAGCGGCAGCTCGCCCCGACCGTGCAATTGGCGCCGATCCGGCACCCGGCGCCAACGATCGTGTTGGCGCCGATCTCCACGTCGTCGCCAATTACCGCCTGGGGTCCGATGCTGACGCCGGCGCCCAGGCGGACCCTCTCTCCGAGGCGCGCCGAGGCGTCCACCCCCTCGACGGGGGGTTTCAAGCGCGGGGCGAAGAGCCGCAGCGCCTCGATGAGGGCCGCGTTGACGTCATCGACCACCAATTGCGGTGCGGCCGCCCGTTCGACCGGCTTGGCGACGATCACGGCGGCCGCGCCGGACGTTGCGGCCGCCCGTTCGTGCCGGGCATCCGTCACAAAGGTCACATCGCTCGCACCGGCGGCCTCGGCCGGCATGACGGCGACAATCTCCCGATCCGAATCGGCAGCGCCAACGATCCGCGCGCCGAGACGCTGTGCCAGTTCTGCAACCGTTACGCCCATTTGCGCCCCTGCTTTCAAGAACTCACCCAACGAATTCGCTCACGGCAATCCGCTCGATCCCCTTACGGCTTGATCTCGTCACTGGCATCGAGCCGGGCCGTGACTTCCGCGGTCAAGTCGACACAGCCGCCGCCGAAGAGAACCTTGTGCGAGCTGAACGTCATCATCAGCTCTTCGCTGGAGATGGGAAACTCCGGCTCCGTACGCTCGAGAACGAGTTCCAGCCCCTTTTCCTTCGCGACCTCTTCGACGATCTTCAGGGTCGCCTGGTAGAGCCGCTCCATCCACGCCTTGTCCTTGATCGTCCGCTGCTGCTTGAGATACTCCTGCCGCGTCTGGAGCTGCGCCCGTTTCTCCAGGACGGTCTGCAATTGCTTGAGATGGTCTTCGGTCCCCGGCTTGAGCGTCCCGAGCCCGGCTTCCTCGGCCTTGATCTCCTTGTTGAGATCCTCTAATTGGGCCATAGACCGGCTCTGGTCGGCCAGCACCTGGGACCGGTACCGGGCGTGTTTCTGGGAACCGTTGAAAACGTTGCGAATGCTCACAACGCCGATCTTCGACGACGAAACGGCCGTTTGGGGCTCGGCGTGGCCGTACTCCCATGCGGTGAACAATGCCGCGACGCAAACGACGCAAATAGCGATGGTGGTTCTACCTTTCATAAACACCCCTTTCTCTTGCTCTGTGTGTTTTCATGCGTTGCCGCCCCCGCCTCAGAACATCCCGGGATAGGAGAAGCTGAACACTTGCGTTTCATCCTGATCGTCCTTGAGCAGCGGAGTGGAAACCTCGAATCGAATGGGGACGGGCCCTAAGAGCTGGGGAACCATGATCTGAATGCCGGTTCCGATGGACAGGCGGTAGCTGCCCGTGTCGATGGTCCCGCTGTCGATAAAGAACAGTCCCGCGAAATTGTCCCCCACCAGGGGAACGGTCAGTTCGGCGCCGGCCAGGAAGATCCAATCGCTGCCGATCGGATCTTTCCGCTGCGGCAGGGCGACCCCCGTTTGATAGCCCTGGGTGCTGACGCCGCGGTACTCGAAGCCGCGAATGCCGTAGTGGCCCGTGCCGCCGGCGTAGAACTTCTCGAAGGGCGGCGCGTCGCCCAGAATCGTGGCCCCCAGGACCCGGGTCATCAACACGGTCCGGCGTTCCAGGATGTCCTCGTGGAGGGTGAAGTATCGCACGTAGCCGCCCTCCAGCACCCCAAACGTGTGGTCGCCGGTGACCTGCTCGTAGAAACCGCTGAGACGGTCTCCCTGCGTGGGATTGTAGCGGTCGTTGCGCATGTCCACTCCGGTGCCCAGGCGCACGCCGAAGAGCTGGTTGTCGCCCTTGACGTCGATGATTTCCTGCGGCGCATCCGGATCGAGGTCCTGCACGTCCACATTCTCGGTGCGAAAGCCGAGACTGCGGCGCCAGCGGTTTTCCAGTCGCTGCTCGAACCCGACCGACGCCTTGAGCCGGTCCTCGTCGTAGCTCTCCCGGTACCGCTCCCAGCTCGAGCCCATCACGTCCAGGCTCGTGGGCCGGTCGCGCCAGTACGGATCGACGAAATTGACGTAATACGTGCTGTATTCGGTTCCCGGCTGCAACGTCAGGCTCAGGCGCTGCCCCGCTCCGCGAAACGCCCTCATCGAGAGCAGATCCCAGACGTCTTCGGGCGGGTCGGTGATATCGAAATTTTGCTGTTTGAAGACGAGCCGGCCCACGACCCCGCTGTCGCTGCTGACGCCGACGCCGGGCATGATCAACCCGGTCATGCCTTCTTCCACGTCCACTCGGGCGTCCTTGCGGTCCTCCGGTCCTCCCGGCGAATCCACCGGCCGAATCAGCACCTGCTGAGCCCCCACGCTGCGCTGCACGTACTTCTCCAGCAAGCCGTTGCCTTCCCGGGGCGCCATGCGCGCGTTGTACCATTCGCCGGGCGTGAAACCGTACTCGTCCAGCACGTGCCGGACGGCCTTGTCCTGCGTCACCTCGTTGCCCGTGACCTCGATCCGCCCGATGCGATACCGTTTGCCCTCCGTGACGGTGAACTCCACCGTCACCAGGTTCTCGCCCGCCTTCGGGGTGAACCGCGGGCTTTGCCGGACCGCCGCGTCGACGAAACCTCGCCCCTGGTAGAGGCGCGCCAGGTTCCGCGCATCGCGCCGCGCCGTCGGCCGGCGATACACCCGCCCCTCGCCCGATTCCATCCGCGCCTGCAATTCCGCATCGGTGAAATACGTGTTGCCCGTGATGACGATATCACCCACCCGGTAGACCGGCCCCTCGTCGATCACGAAGACCAGGCGAACCCGGCCCTCATCGGCCATCATCTCCGTCTCCGCCTCGATGCTGTAGTCAAGGTAACCCTGATCGTAGTAAAACTCCCGCAAACGATCCAGGTCCTCCTCGACTGCGTCCTCGGTATAGTAGTAGGGCCAGAGCCACCATTTCTTTTCGGCGGTCTTGATGACGGCTTTCAGCGTGCCCGTACCGATGGCCTCGTTGCCGACAAACTCGATGGAGTCGATCTGTACCCGCGGCCCCTCCTCGATGTAGTAGAGCAGGTGACCGTCGTCCAGGAGAGCCCGGTCCAGCGCGACCTCCACGAAGGCGTAGCCGATCTTGCGGTACACCTCGGTGATGGTCAGCCGGCCTCCCTCGGCCAGGAAGGGATCCAGATCCTCGCCCAGGGCAAAGCCCAGCCGCTCGCGCAGCACGTGATCCTTGAACTTGCGATTGCCCTCAAACTCGATCGACTTGATGATCTCGCCTTGCCCGCCCGACGGAGCCGCGCTTTCGAGCGCCGCGGATGCCGACGCCGGTTCATTGGCATCGGGCGCCGCGGCCACGTCATTCGCGTCGGGCGCAGCAACGGCCTCCGCCGCACCGGCGGACGGAGCCGCCACGCCCAGCCAGGCGACCGTGACAAAAAACAAAATGACAGCATCCTGCATCTGTTGTCTCTTGAACGGCGAATTCGATCGGCACGCATCCATGGCCGCTTAGAAGGGGACCGCCTCCTGCTCGATTTGTGCCATATTCTCGAAGCGCGTGTACTTCTCCCGAAACGCGAGCTTCACAATACCGGTCGGGCCATTCCGCTGCTTGGCGATAATCACCTCCGCCGTATTGTCCGGTTCGTACTCTTCCTCGCCCCGATGATAGTAGTCTTCGCGGTGCAACAGCATGATGACGTCCGCGTCCTGCTCGATGCTGCCGCTCTCGCGCAGGTCGCTCATCCGGGGGCGGTGCCCTTCCCGGCCCTCGGCGGCCCGGTTGAGCTGACTGAGCACGACCACCGGAAGGTCGAGGTCCCGCGCCAACGACTTCATATACCGCGAGATCGTGGAGATTTCCTGCTGACGGGACTCCACCCGACCGGCGCCTAAATGCATCAACTGCAGGTAGTCCACGAGGATGCACTGGATGTCGCACGAGCTTTTGAGCCGGCGGGCCTTGGCGCGCATCTCCAGGGGCGTCAAAGCCGAGGTGTCGTCGATGTAGATCGGCGCCTCCGAGACCACCCCGCAGGCCTCGACGAGCTTCTGGTAATGATCGGTGGTGAGCATGCCCTTGCGAACCAGTTGCGAATCCACGCCGCTGTAGCTGCAGAGGAACCGCTCGGCGAGTTGCTGCCGCCCCATCTCCAACGAGAAGATGACGAGCGGAATCTTCTCAACGATCCCGATGTGTTCGGCGAAGTTGAGGGCCAGGGCGGTTTTGCCCATACTGGGCCGGCCGGCGACGATGATCATCTCGCCGCGCTGCAGCCCGCACGTCATGTCGTCCAGCTCGTAATAGTTCGTCGGCAGACCGGTGACGTGGGTGCCTTCGCGCTTCTCGATGAGTTCGTAGGTCTGGGTGACGAGGTCTTTCAGCGGCACGGCGGCGTTGGTGATCCGCCGGTCCGTGACGGTGAAGATCCGGCGCTCGGCCTCATCAAGCTTCTCCGCCACGTCGCCGGTCTCGTCGTACGCATCATTGAGAATATCGGTGGCCGCCGCGATCGTCTCGCGCAGCATCATCTTCTCCTGGACGATCTTGGCGTAGTAGAGGACGTTGGCCGAGGAGGGAACCGTCTCGATCACGCGCTGGAGGTACTCCCAGCCGCCGACCTCCTCCATGTGGTCGTTGCGTTCGAGCTCATCCCGCACGAGGAAACCGTCGATCCCCTCGCCCCGGTTCCGCTCGTAGAGGTGCATGATGGCGTCGAAAATGAGCTGGTGCTCGGCGTGGTAGAAGGCTTCGCGGTCGAGCTGCTCGACGACGTCGCCGATGCAGCGCGGGTCCACGATCATGGAACCCAGCACGGCCGCCTCGGCCCCCAGCGACTCGGGCATGCTGCGCAGCACGGTCAGATTGCCCTGCGCGTTCGATTTCGCGCTGACAGAGCCTTTGAGATTGACCGGTTTCTTACCCTTTTTTTCCACCACGAGGGTCCTCTGCTTGACCAGGTTGCACAGATCGCCGCGATTCTCGGACGAGGCGTACGCATACGTCCTGGCGATTCTGCCCTCATTGAAACAGACGGGCATTGTACCGGCCCGGAGGGGAACGGTCAAACGCTTTGCGGGATACAAATCTCGCGCCGGGGGGATTCAGGGAATGGCCGCACCGGGCGACGGCGGGGCCGCCTGCCAGTTGGCCGGGTCGTTGCCGTAGGTGGTTGGGTCGATGCGGGTCAGGGAGGAGCCCTGGCCGTCCGCTTCCGCGGGCCAGGGGTCGGCCCCGCTCGGGAAGTCGTCGGGACGGGAGCCGTCGCTGTAGACGACGCGGTCGACGCGGAGCCAGTGACGCTCGTCGTCGTCCTCGTCGCCCGGCTTGCTGAGCTGGATCTTCTCGCTGCCGTTGGACAGACTGCCCGCGCCCCAGGCCAGGATCTGGACAGCGGCCGGGACCGCGTATTTGGAGATGAGCAAATCGGCGTCTTTGGTCAGGACGAGGTACTCGCCCGGCGCCAATGTCACGGGTGGGTCGCTCGGGAAGAAAAACTCGATGCCCGGATTGTCGGGATCGTCAGTGAAGCGCCACGGCGCGTCCCGAAGTGCATCGTACAGTGTCACGGGGGCGTCGCTGATGTTGAGCAGCTCGACGTACTCGGCGTCGGCCGCATCGGCGGGATGGTACATGATCTCGGTAATCACGACGGGGCCGACCTGCGGGGGTGCGTTGGCCGTACCGGGCGTCGCCGCGCTTAAGGCCACGAAGTTGTACGTGCCTGTGCTCTTGAGATAGCGACCGAGCGACACGCCGGGATCGGAGGCGTCGAAGCGCTCTTGCTCGCTGTAGCCCGTCAGCTTGCCCTGCGCGCCGGAATGGAGATACACCGTCTCGCCGTCGGCGCTCAGGGCGAAACGCTCGTGACATCCGGGATCGTTGCGATTGTCGAAGTGATGGTCCTGGTCGAAAACGAGATACCCGCCGGCGGGAAGCACGGTGCCGGCTGCGATTTCGTACTTCATCAGATTGTCACCATCGTCGCTGAGGAACCAGCCGCCGATATCGATGGGCTGGTTCGTGGTGTTGTGCAGCTCGATCCAGTCGGGCTCGCCGCCGACGGGATTGGCCACCATCTCGCTGATGGCGACGCTCCCAAGCTCAGGGACCTCACCCGTGTCATCGTAGCCGGGCGAGCCGCCGAAATACGCGCTGGGTCGCCAGGCGCTCTTGCGGCCAAAGCTCCCGGGCCCGATCACAACAGGGTCTTTGACCGTGAGCGAAAAGCCCCTGCCGTCAGTGATTCCAAACCAATCGTCGTCGTACTCGAACTCCAGGATCGTGCTGTTGGTCTCGTCATCGAGCTTGACGCGCTCGGAGCCGTTGGACAACCGGCCTGTGTATGGACCGAGGACCAGGACGTGAGGCGGGACGGTGGACCACGCTGCGAAGGCCGTGGTGTCCCTGGCCACGATCGCAAAGGCGCCGGGCTGCAAAGTCACCGCCGGGAAGGCAAATTCAATCCCGGCGCTGAACTTCACACCATCCAGCGAGAGAGCCTGGTCTCCCGTGTTGCGAAGCTCGACATACTCCAGGTCCTCAGGGCCGTACCCGCTCAGGCACGGATCGGCCGGGTGGTACATGATCTCGGTGATGCGCAGGAACTTCTGCTGATCGCTCGGATCGCCGGGATAGGTCAGGACGTCGACGACGGTTCCGGCTGCGTTTACCAGCTCGATGGTCTCGCCCCAGTTGGAGAGATGTCCCCGGTAGTTGCCCTGGACGAAACGGCCTTCGCCCCCGGTCGGGCTGGTGGCTCTCTGCCGGAACGCGCGGACGTTCGGAGTGACGTAGAGGCTGCCTCCGGAGATGATGACGGTGCCGGGCGGAAACTCATGCTCGACGCCGCCGGTCAGCGTCCAGCCGGAGAGATCCACCGCGTAGTCGTTCGGATTGACCAGCTCGACGTACTCCTGGTCCTGGTTGGCCGACGTGGGGTTGTGATCGTAGCTGCCGAACCGCACGGCCGCATCGGCCGGCTGAGAGTCCGGGATGCCCGCGTTGCCGCCGACGGGTGGGTTCGTCGTGTTGTGGATGCTGTGATCGACGTACAACTGCGACCGGCGCGGCGGGAAGTAGTTCTTCAACGAGCTCACGGCGCCGGCAACGGAAGCGGGAAGATGCTGTTGGGCCTGGGCAAACATTTCATCGACGCGATTCTCGAACAGCAACCGTCCGGCGGGCGTGCCCGGGCGTTGCAGCATCTCGTCCATCACCGTCCGCAGCCGCCGCAGAAACATCTCCTGCGTCTCGGGCAAATGGTACATCACACTCAGGTAGATGCTCCACTGCCGCGCGTTGTTCTTCGGATGGGAATCCGCGCCCAGGAAGGGATGCGTGGTGTAGATCCACCCGTCCCCGACGACGCCGAAGGTCCAGTCCTTGTCCCACGGGAAGATGGACCACTCGCCGCTGCCGTTGGTGTCGCGGTAGAAGTAGAAGTTCTTGCGAATATCGTCGGTGTCCTGCAGCAGGCACCGGGCCGCGAGGTAGTTCATCATCTCGGGGAGGTTGAAGTTGTCGAACACGAAGTTCCTTCTTTGCTCCTCGGTCGGGGCGTTCAAACCGTCCACCACCACGGCGATGTCGGACAGGCCTTCGTGCTTGCGCGTTTTCTTCTCGATGCCCGAGCTGATGTCGCCGAAAACCGGTGTGATCTGCGAGCGCTGCACGAACTTGTACAGCGCGCCGTCCGGATCGAAGCCGTTGCGCGTCAGGAACTCCTCGTCCACCTGCTCGATGAAGATGCCGACGCGGTCCACGTCGCCGTTCAGGACCGAGAGCATCAGGAAAGACAGCGAAGAGGGACAGCCGGCGTTGCGGATCGTCTCGAAGGCGAGGCTCTGCCGCAGATAGCTGGGGTCGGAACCGCGCTCGTTCAGGTTGAACTCCTGCACGCGCTCGTGCTCGTTGGAGAAGCGGAACCGAAAGCCCTTGTTGAAAACGAACTTCTGCGAGTCGCTGGCGGTATAGCCGCCGCGCCGGCGCACAAACACGTTGTCGTAAAACTCGCCGTCGAAGAACACCGACGCCCGGGTCCCGGTGCGCGTATTGGCCCGAGCGGGCTCCTCGGCGAACCAGTAGAGAACGGGCAGATCGCTGCTCAGCGCCGGATCTTTCACGACGGTGCCGTAGTATTCGGGCGAATCCTCCGGCGCCGGAAACAGCGGGTCTCGCGTCGAGCGGCCCTGCTCATCGGTGGCCAGCACGAACCAGCGCACCATATCGCCGCCCTGGTAATACTGCGACGGGATCACCGCCGAGTACACCCCGTCGCCCGCGACCGCGTCGGGCCCGGCGCCGTCGTCGGCCATGGGCAGCATTTCTCCGAACGTGAAGATGTTTTCCATCCAGTGGTTGATTCGCACGGAAAGCCACACGGCGCCGATTGGTTCGTGGGTCGGCTCCACGCGGGCGGTGACGACGAGATCCTCAAAGGCCGTCGGTTGGTGGGGGTGGTGCGTGACGTCCGAGACGGCCGGACCGAGCTGCGCCAGGACGGGACTGTTGATGCCGCCCGGCGTCGGCTCGGTGAAATAACCCTCCGTCACGTCGGCCGCGGTTGCCGTCTCGATCTCGGTGGCGACGAGCCGGGGCAGGACCAGCAGATCGGAGCTGGACAACGTCACGTTGAGCCCGTGTACCGCCAGGACATTGGCTCCGGTGCGCAGCACGTCCAGGCTGTCACTGAGATCGAATTCCTGATACTCGACCGCGTCGGAATCGAGGCGGTTGGCCGTGGCGAGAGAGTCGAAGGCAAGCTGCTCGACCGGCGGCGCGTTGGAGGTCGCCACGAGCCGGCCGTTGAGATACGCCGCGAAACCGTCTTCGTACTTCATCTGCAGGACAAGCTCGTCGATCTCCGAGGCGTCGGCGACGTCGAACGAAACGCGAACGTATACGGATGGATTCGTATTCCGCATGGCTCCCACGTCGAGGCCCACCAAGCCAGCGTAATCGTAGCCGACGCCGGTGGTGCCGCTGAGCCAGGCGGAATCGTCGAAGTCCACACCGGTCCAGGCCGTCTCGAGCGCGTCATCGCCAGGGATCAGCGCGGCGGCCTCCGCCCGTTCGCCAATCAACTCGGTCTGCGTCACGCTGACAATCGCATCGCCGGTCCGTCCGTAGGTGATGCCGGCGAACTGCTGCGGATACTCGTCATAGCCGTGGGTAATCGTCACGCCGTCGGGCTCGACCAGGGCCAGGAACTCGCCGGCGCCGCTGAGTCGGAAATTCGCGTGCAGCTCGGAGTCCGGATCGCTGCGATCCTCGCCCGAGGCGAAGACCAGCAGGAATCCGCGGGCCGGAATCTCCACGGAGGGAAATTCCCATTTCGTCAGGTTATCGGCATCGTCGGTCAGGAACCAGCCTGCGAGGTTCACCGTCGTCTCCGCGGGGTTGTAGATCTCGATCCAGTCCGACGATTGTCCGTCCTCGTCGAGCAGCTCGCCACGCGAGAGAGGCGCCTTGCTCGTGTTGACCGCCATGAACTCGCTGATGACCGGGGTATCCTGTGCCGTGACCAGGCCGGGAATCGACAACAGCATCACCGCGCCGAATACTGCAAAAAATCGCATAAGCCACTTGCTCCTACTGCGTTCCGGGGGAGCCGCCCGCGTTTGGGCCGGGCTGCCATGTAGCCCTGGCTCCCCAGTCGCCGGGGTTCGTGCCGAAGGGGTTCTTGACCGTCAAAGAGTATCCCTGTCCGTCGGTCTCGTCGTACCAGTCGTCGCTGTACTCGAATTCGAGGATGGTTCCCTCCCAAAAATCGATCAGCACGATTTTCTCCCCTCCGTTAGAGAGCCGGCCGGCGTACTCGCCCGCAATGAGGTGCGAGAGGCCCGAGCCGTAGCGCGACTCGAACGCCGTAATGTTCTTGACCACCAGGACGAACGCACCGGGCGCCAGCACCGTCACGGCGCCGTCCTTGAAATCGAAGGCGATGCCCTCGGTGAATGACACGGAGCTCAGGTCCAGGGTTTCGGCGCCGACGTTTTGCAGCTCGACGAATTCGAAATCGTCCTTGTCGGTAGGGTCGCCTGCCGGCGGGGCGGGCGGGTTGTACATCAGCTCCGTGATGCGCAGGTCGACCGGCGTGGCCTGGCCCATCGGCTCGCCGGCGACGAACTGGACCGGCGCCGACCAGTGGCTCCACCGGCCCGTGTTGTCCTTCATGCGGCAGCGGACGCGGTAGGTCCCGCCGGGCTCGACGACGCTGGCCGGTATGCGGACGGCGTCGCTGAGCCGCTCGATCTCGGGACTTTCCCAGAGAGCGTCGATCTCGTACTTGCCGGGGGCCCGCTCGCGCGGCGGAGCCGGCTCATCCGGCTCTTCCTGCGGCTCGCGCACCGTCAGGCGAAGGTCGAAGAAGCAGTCCGAGCTGCCGCCGAGCGACTGGTTGACGACCTGGGCGGCGATGACGTTCGTGCCTTCCACGAGCACGTCCGCAGGCTCGGCGACGCTGTAGGAAGTGAACTCGTGGTCCTCCGTCCGGTTGGATGTCACTGCATCGTGGGGCAGATCCATGCCGGGGACGTTGTCACTGACGACGTTGGTGTTGTTAATCCAGACGTTGACCCCGTCGTCGAATTTCACTTCCACGTTCAACTGCCCGATATCGGCCAGGCCGGCCAGCTCGAATTTCTTGCGCAGATAGATCGTGCTGTAGTTGCCGCGCATGTCGTCCAGAGAGGTCCGGACGAATGTCTCTCCGTAGCCGATACTGCTCTGGCCCTGCAACCAGGCGGAATCGTTAAAACCGACCTGGCGCCACAGGCCCGTGCCGGCGGATGGCTCGTCGGTGCCCTTGAAGTACTTCCACTGCGATTCTTCAGGCACGATGACCTGCACCGCGGCGGGCTCTTGGTAGCGGGCGCCGGCGCTGACTTCGGCGATGCGCCATTTCACCGCGGCAAACGTATGATCGCCCTGCGGGTCGGAGAAATCGCTCGCCTCGAAGATCAGCGTGTCGGCCGGGAAATCGGCCGGGCCGAGCGACGTCACTACCGGAGTGTGGGGGATTGCCTCGTCGTCGTCCATGCGAGCGAGGTTGCTTCCTCCCCAGCCGGTCGGGCTGATGAACTGCTTCATCCGATAGACCATGCCCTCGAAGTCGCGCGTGGGCGAGCTTTGATAGTACGTGCCCGGATGGCGGTTGCGCGGGTGGCGGTCCCACAAGGCCCGGTCGGCTTCGACGAAGGACAGGTCTGTCGCCGGGTCGGCGATGATCGCGGCGTACTCGTCGATGAGCCGCCCGCACTCGTCGGCGTTCAACAGCAGATCCGACAGCTCGCGCAGCCGATTCTGAAACGTAATGATGCAATCGGGAAAACGATGGTACGTGCTCGGCGTTCCGACGTTGTGCCCCTGGAAGAAACGTCGGTCGAGCACCTGCTTCCAGTACTCGTCGTCGTCGGTGTAGATGTCCGAGTCCCACGAGTGGTCGAAATCCCAGGGCAGCATCCACCAGCGCCCCGTCTCGGGATTGGCGTAATAGAAGCAGTTCCAGCGATCCGTCAGGTCGTAGTGATGGACCGCGTCGCAGACGATGCGATAATTGTAGTACGCCTCCAGATTGGTGTTCCGCTCCCACCACTGCCGGTCCGACGGATAGCTCTGATAGGCGTTGCAGAAGGCGATGACGTCGCTGTGGTCGGTGACCTGCGTGGGCCCCTGGTTGTTCTTGTTGCCCGTGTTGCCCGAGCAGGGGAAGTACATTTTGTAGAGGTTTCCGTCGGGCAGGCCACGCTCATCGAGGAAGCGCCCGTCCGGCTGCTCGATAGCTAAGTACAGGCCCCAGAAATCACCGTCGTACTGCGTCGGGCCCGATTCCCGCTCGTCGTCGATAACGCGAAACTGAAGCCAGTTCGTGTAGAAACAGGGAGCGCCCGCGAGGTTCATCAGCCGGGCGGTCACCGCTTCGTACATGCCGTGCTCGCCGCGATTTCTCGTCCCGGAGAACTGGAAGCAGGCGGAGAAATTCAGCTTGTCCCAGGTGGTTCCGTACTCGTTGCCGTAGTCGTCGCGCGCCTGGAAATAGTGCCCGCGATTGAAATCGAACTTCCAGCGGTTCTTGCCGAACTCGTAGGCAGCCCACCCGCCGCGGGCCCGGTACCAGATGTGGTCGTAGACCACACCGTCGTAGACGAGCGTTCCGCTCCACTGGTACCAGGAGGCTTTTTCATTGCACCGGGCGTCCGGTATGGGGTTGAACTGGCAATCCTCAACATCTTCGTTTTTGGCGATCAGATGATAGACGGGCAACGAGCGCATCACGTCGGTCCCGTACGTGACGACCTGCCGCTCGGCGGCGTTGGCGCTGCCCGGTCGAATCGCTCCGCTCCAGGCGGGAACGCCGTCGTACACGAAGTAGGCGAAATTGGGCTGCGGATCGTCGCTGTAGGGCACCTGGACCGCAAAGCCGGCGTGATCCTCGGCGACGATGCGATACCGCACCAGGCGACGGTGCGTCTGCACGGCCGCGGGTACCTGCGCCGTATAGATGTGATCGCCTGCCGTGTCGTCGCCGGCCAGTCCGTCATCGTTCATTTCAATGTCGGCCCAGTTCGTTTCGTATTCCGGGTCCTCCAGACGCTGATTGTTGCCGTCGGAGTACTGGTAGCGAATGTAATGTCCCGGATCGACGAGCTGGCATTGCAGACGGACCGACGCCACGCCGTCGTCATCGGTGATCTTGGCCGTGACGGTCACGACCTGGCCGGAATACGGCTGCTGCGGCGCGTGCTTGACCTGCCGAATGCACGGCCCGATGTTGTCGGCCAGCACGCGCTTGTTCACCTCGGCCGGCGTCGGCAGCGACGAGCGCCAGTTGCCCGCCAGGTCGTTGTCGAACGCCGGATTGACCAACTGCATCGAGGCCCCGGTCCCGGTCTGCACCCGCGACACCGGATCACCCACCGTCGGCCAGGGAAACCCGAGCTGATACTCGACCTCGTCGGCCACCGCACCGTCGGCGTCGCGCAGCACCACCCGCTCGCCTTCGTTGGCCAGCTTGCCGGCGAAGGGCCCGAAGACGGAACCTGCCGGCAAAGAGGTGCGCCCGGCGCTCCACTTGGCGTAAACGTGGTCGGGATTTTGAGCTACGATGATGTACCCGCCGGCCCGCAGCGTCGAGCCGGGAGGAAAGGTGTAGAAAACGCCGTCGGTGAACGACCACCCGGACAGGTCGATATCGGCCCCCGTCGGATTGTGCAGTTCGACGAACTCGACCAGCATGGTCTTGACGTCGGGATCGCTATGGATTTCGTTGATGACCACTTGAAGATTGGGGTTCGGGGATTGCAGATTGCCGATTCGCGCCGTCGCGCCACCGTCCACAGCGGCGGCGAAGGAAGCCGGACAAAAGACCAGCAATAAGGCCCCAAGCAGTACTCGAGAAGTTGAATGCATGATCTTCCCTTAAAGGTGTGTGCCGAAAGGCTACTGGCTTGCGCCGGGCGAGCCGCCGATGTCCGGGCTGGCCCGCCAGGTGCTTTCGAGGCCCCAGGCGTTCGGGTCGGTGCCAGCGGGATCGATGACGGTGAGAGAGTAGCCGTCGCCGTCGGTTTCATCGTACCAGTTGTCGTCGAAGCTGAAATCGAGGATGACCTGCCCGACGGCGTCCTGCAGCGCGATGCGTTCGCCGCCATTGCTGAGCTTCCCGTCGTATTGGCCCGCGATGTTGAAGCCCGGCCCGTACCTGCCCTCAAAAGCGGCGACGTCCTTGACCACGAGGCAATAGTCCCCCGAGGCCAGCTCGAAACCGCCGAAGGTAAAGTCGATCCCGTCGGTGAACTTGACGAGATTGAGATTGATCGTCTCGGACCCGATGTTGGTCAGCTCGACGTACTCTGTATTCGGATCGTTGGGATCGCCCCTGTCGGCCGGGTGGTACATAAGCTCACTGATGCGCAGCGACTCGGCCACCGGGCCCACGGCAAAGACCGCCCGGGCACAGCCGCTCCACGGGCTGTACCGATTGCCGGGCACCAGCACGCGCGCCGTGACCTCGGCGCTGGCGGTAAGCACAATCGGCTCAACGTACTGCTGCGCCGTCTCCGAGACGCCGCTGCCGCCGGGTGAGGTGCTGTGGCCCGCGATCAGCTCGGCGCTGATGAGAAAATCGGAACTCGTGGTCGAAGAGTTCAGGCCGTGGATGGCAAGCAGGTTCTGGCCCCGGCGCAGCAGGTTTGCCTGCAGCGAGATGTCGAATTCCTCCAGGCGGACAGCAGCCGAATCGTTGTGATTGCCGTTGGCGCTGGAGTTCCAGGCGGGCGTGCCGCTGAACATCGCCCGGGCGACCTCGACGCCGTTGAGGTAGGCGACGAAACCATCGTCATAGCGGACGTTCAAGGCGACGTAATTGAACTCGCCCGGATCGTCGGCAAGGACAAACGGAATGCGGATGCAGCAGCTCGTCAGGCTGCCATACATCTGATTTTCCAGATCGATGCTGAGGTAGTTTTGATACCCCGAGCCGTGTTCGTATCCGACGCCTCCCGGCTCGCCTGCGACCGGAGTCCAGGCGGAATCGTCGAAAGACAGATCGCTTCTCCAGGCGCCGGCCACGGGTCTGCCCGGCACGAGCACGCGCTTGGCCGCGCTCTCGGGTACGAGCGTCGTCGAGTCCAGCAGCGTGCCGGCGGTCTGGGGCAGACGCGGGTCGGAACCGTCGAGCGTGTAGTACACGACTCCGCCGGCGTGGGGATTGAAAACGACCACCGGGCTCGACGTCGCGACGGCCCCGCCCTCGGGAAGAAGCCGCGGCGGTGCGGCGAACTGGTTGTCGATCCACGTTGCACGCGTCGCGAACCAGTCCTTCATGTGGTTGATCTCGCCCTGGAAGCCGCCGAAGCGCGGGCCGTAGCCGCTCCAACGCTGGTAATTGCGCGCCTGCGCCTCGCGAATTTCGTCGGCCATCGCGTCGATGGTGGCGTGGATGTTCTCGGTGCTGAACGGCCCCTTCCTCAAGTCGTACCACCGGTCGATGTATTTCTGCCAGAAATTGGCGTCCTCGAAGAGACGGTACCACCAGTCGCGGTGGTCGAAGTAGTCGGTTCCGTCGCCGGTGCCGTTCCAGCTCTGGGGGTTGTTGTCGCGTCCGTCGGTCGATTCCATCGCCCGGTCGTAATCCCAGACGGGACCGAGCTCGAGCTTGCGGCCGCGCTTCTTGAACATGTACCCGCTGAGGCGAAAGGCATCGACGTTCATCGGCAGCATGTTGATCAAGTTGTGATCGATGAAGGAATCGACGTCGATGTACTTGGCGTAGCCGTGAAGCGGATCGGCGAAATTCGGGCCGTAGAGCGCATCCTCGAATTCGTCGAGAAAGGCCCTGATCCAGTCGCGCTGGGCAGCCGTGATGTCTTTGTCCTGCGGATACAGATGGTTGAACGTGCCGCCATGGGGGGTGCCGTGCGCGGTGTGGAACGTGCTTCCGGAACTGGTGCGGTCGATGCTGAGCATGTAGCCTCCGCTCAGCTTCGGCTCGGTGCTGTCCCAGGCATGAAGCTCTTCCACGTCCACCCGCTGCGGGCCCTGCGTGATGCGCTCCATGAAGATGTACAGGCCGACGTAGTCATTGGAGGAAACCGTCGCATCGTTCTTGTTGAGGTACATTTCGCAAAAGCGGGTCCGCACGGCGTAGCGCCCCACCTGGTTGCTCAGCTCGTACGCCAGGGCGTTGTTGATCAGGGCACGGTCGTACACCAGGGGGGCGTAGAGAATCCAGTCGCCGTCGGCGGGGAAGCCCAGCAGCGAGACGTCCTTGTCCCGGTCGTTCTCGTCCCAGGTCTCGAAGGCGTATTGATGTTTGGCCGCTCCGGCGGTGGAGGAGCCCCGGACGCGCAGGCCGCCCCGCCCGGCGAAGTCGGCCTCACCGAGAATATAAGCGCGGCCGTCATCGCCTCGGTCGATGAAAACCGATTGCACCCGCGTGAACGAACCGCTGCCCACGCCGCGCTTTTGCGTATCGACCACCACGATGGGCAGGTCGGAACTGAACCTGAGCAGGTCGCCGGCCACTGCGATGTACGTCCGGCTCACCGCCGCGCTGGGGGCCTTGCCCGGCTCGTAGGCGCGCGCCATGATCTCGCGCGTCCCCACGATCGGCAGAGGCACCTCGTACTTCAGGGACGAGGTCGTGGGCGCCCGCCCATCCAGCGTGAGGCGAATTTCGGCCTCCGGATTCGGCGAGCTCACCTCCAGGAGGAAGAAGCCCGTGAACGTCCCGCCCGGGTGCGAAAAGACCGGCTCGGCGGATACTTCCGCGTATCCGCTGCCGTTGGCGCCGCCGGGCGAAGGCTCGGTGAAGTATTGCTCCTCGTCGCCGTGCAGGCCGTAGGAGATGTCAGCCTGCTGAGGCGGGAAGCCCCCTTCGTCCGGCGCGCCGGCGCGCGTGCCGTATTCGTGTGCCACCGCCAGGCTCGGCGAAACGAGAGCCAGATACTCGCCGTTGCCTTCCAGGCGGAAATTCGTGTGGTAGTAGCCCGCCTCATCGCGGTACGGCCAATTCTCCGGGTGGTCCTGCTCCGGAACCCCCGAGGCGAAAACCACGAGATAGCCGCCCGGCCCTAACGTCAGTGCGGGAAATCCCCATTTCTCCAGGTCGTTCGGATCGTCCGTCAGATACCAGCCGGCCAGATTCACCGGCGCGGCGCTGCGGTTGTGAACTTCGATCCAGTCGGGATAGATCCGCTTGCCCTCCACGGTGGTCGGCAACGCTGAATCGTTGATCGCCATAAGCTCCGAAATGACCAGATCCCCCTCGGCCCCGAAGGCACACACCGTCAGAACAAGGGAAAAACCAACGATGAACGCTGCCATGCAGCGCCGTACTTCAACACTTGCAAGCATATCATGCCCCAATGGACCCATGGTTTCGTCTCGAATCAAAGAACCCTCCCTGGCCCCGATCGAATGCCCGATGTCACACGTCCGTGCAACCATCATATTCATTGTACCAAACAGCGACCCTCGCCACAAGCCGCCTGGACGGGCAAGTCACCGGCGCAGGCCGCGAAAAAAAATCTGAAAAAGTTCCATTTTTCCCTTGCGTTGTCGCACAGACGTGCGATATTATAGTCGCACGAACGTACGAGGAGGTCTGCTATGACGACGCGAAAGTTGCCGGCGATGAGCCCGGCGGAAACGGAGATCTTTCGGATCATCGCCGAGGGCCGGCGCGCCACGGTCCAACAGATCTATGACCAACTGCCGCCGGAGCGGAAGATCGTCTACAAGACGGTTCTGACGCTGGTACGGCGGCTGGAGAAGAAGGGCTACATCAAGCATACGACCAAGGGCAAGGCCCACGTCTATTCGCCGGCCGTCAAGCGGGAGGTGGTGGTCCGCCGGTCGGTGCGCGATTTCGTGGACCGCCTGTTCGGCGGCGACCCGGGCCCGCTGGTACAGTTTCTGGCCGAGGAAGGCCAGATTGACGCTGAGGAGTTCGAGAGGCTCAAGGAGATCATCGACAAGTCGTAAATCGCTATTCCTTGCGGAGGTGCCGCGATGGAGACTTATTTGACGCAGGTAGCCGATTACCTGCTCAGGCAAAGCTGGCAGATCGCCGTTCTGGCGATAGTGGTTGGCTTGCTCGCGTTTGCCCTGCGAAATCGAAGCGCTCACGTTCGTTACCTCCTCTGGCTGATCGTTCTGGCCAAGTGCCTGGTGCCGCCGCTCTATGCGGTGCCGGTGCGAATCGTGCCCCAGGAAAAACTGACGGCGTGGCGGGAACGCTTGACCCCGTCCGAGCCGGCCGTCACGCACGATCCGAATGTGGCAATGGCCAACATGGCGCCGGCTGAGACGCCCCGGCCCAGGGCAGACGACACAGAACCGGCTGGCGTTGCGGCAAGTGCGGGGAGCGATCCCGAACTACGCATCCTACCGGCCATCCCGATAGCGCCGTCGCCCGCCGCTGAGCCGGAGCCGACGAGGACGATATGGGCCGGCCTGCGCTACTGCTTCGGCGCGATCTGGCTGATAGGGGCCTGTGGTTATCTTTTGCTAAACGCCGGGAGAGCTTTGCGGACGACCCGTTGGCTGTGGGGGGCACGGAGGCCTATCACAGCCGAACTGCGGGCCGAGTTGGCGGAGCACTGCCGGCGGCATGGCTTTCGGCGCCTGCCGCAAATTTGGAGGGTGGACGAGATCGACCAGCCGTTCGTCTGGGGCCTGGTG
This sequence comes from uncultured Pirellulales bacterium, assembly GCA_964415045.1. Classification (GTDB taxonomy): domain Bacteria; phylum Planctomycetota; class Phycisphaerae; order Sedimentisphaerales; family Anaerobacaceae; genus CAYPZL01. The sequence continues at coordinate 22,635 of CAYPZL010000004.1, forward strand.
CGCGGAGGCATCTACGTCCCGGCCAGCCTGGCCGATTCCGGCGGCGCCGAGCAGCGGACCAGCGTCCTCGGCCACGAGCTGAGCCACGTCATGCGCTTCGACGCCGCCGTCAACCTCCTGCAGGTCCTCGCCCAAACGATCTACTGGTTCCACCCCTTCGTCTGGTGGGCCAACCGCCAGATGCGCCGGGAACGCGAAAAATGCTGCGACGAAACAACCGTAGCCCGCCTCAACACCCAACCCAAGGACTACAGCACCGCCATCATCAAAACCCTCCTGGCAGACCGCAAAGCCACGCATCCACTGCCCTCCCTCGCCATCGCCGGACAAAAAAAGAACCTCGAACACCGAATCCGAACCCTCTGCCAACCCGGCAAAAAGTTCTACCGCCGACCGCGTCTGCTCGCCATGTGTGCTGCACTCTTGATCGCTGCGTTGACGGTTCCCACGACTCTGATCCTCAACGCTCGCGCGGAGGCCGGCGCAGATCAAACGGAGAAGGCGGACGAGAGAGAAGACGGCCTGTTCGGACCGGTTCGGATCGTTCGCGAGGAGCGCGTCGAGCTATCGCAAAAGGATGGAGAATGGACCGAGGGACCGCGCAGTCCTTCCTATGTCAAGATATACGACGGTTCCGGGGTGCTGGAGATGAACGTGTCGCCGGTGAACGGTACCGCCACAGTCAAGCGCTTCGATGCGAATGGCAATCTGCTTGAACGGGCAACATATCACAAGGGCGGTTCTCTCAAAGACAAAGCGGTGTATACATATGATGCTGATGGGAAGGTCAGCGAAGTACGTCACTACGACTTGAATGGAAATCTGAGCAAGAGAGAGGTCTACACCTATGACGAACAAGGCCGCTCGACCGAGCACGTAACATATAACGTCCGTCAGGCTGCCATCGTAAGCAAGACCACGTACACGTACACAGATCGCACCAAGCAGGTCGTGGAATACCACACGCAGCGCACTGGCTCGTTGTATAAGAGGCGAGTCGAGGAGTCGGACCTCCGGGAACGCAAGACCGTAACGACCGAGTATAACCTCGATGGCTCCATCAAACAGAAAGACGTAGACTATCAGGATGCCAGAGGAAACACGGTGAAAAGTCTCGCTTTCCGCGGAGATTCAATAGTCAGGCGATCATTCCACGAGTATGACGACGACGGCAATTTGCTTCAACTGACAGAACAGAATGAAGATGGCACGGTGACTTTCAACGAAAAGTGGAAGTATGATGAGAAAGGCAATCTGGCTGAACATGAGGTTACCTGGTTTGAGGAGGATGGTTCCGTCGAGGACAAAGAATCGGACCGACACGAATATGAACTGGATGCCAGAGGCAACTGGGTCCGGGAGACTGAGTTCGAGCAAGGTACTGAAGCGGATGGCTCCCGTTCTGAAAGGATGACCAAATGGTATCGCACCATCATTTATGCCGACGACGCAAAGCTGTCTGACGCGCTACGGAGCAACCGACGCCTCTTCCGCGATAAGTTCAGTATCCCCAAGCCCCGGCTCCGGCTGGAGGCGAGCCTGTATCGAGATAAACAATGCACCGAGCCGGTGCTGTATTTCGATAGATCGGCAAAGACGCTCACGAATACAGTCTATTATGAGATTCGGTGCAGAGACCTCCAGGGAGGCGTCTCAGCTTCTATTACCGGCGGCTTTTACGATCCCAACGGGGAATTGGTGCAATCCCTTACCGGAAGAACGACGGACGAGGGATGGCACCGGGGCTCATATACTCTGAGAGACGATGACCAACCGGGCGTCTGGTCGCTAAAGGTCAGTTGTGAGCACGCCGACTACCGGGGCACGTCCGGCCGTACGCCTTTTCATGTGTATCCCGGAACAGGCGTCTCTTCGTATCAATTCTGCCTTGGAACCAGCGGCAAAGGCACGCACCTGGTACTGGAAAACAAGCACCTGATCGCCGTCTTCGGCGGCGGCCTGCCGTGCACCAAGGTCTTGCGTTACCTCTACCAGAAAGATGCCCACACCGCCTACACCTTCGGCAAGACCAACATTGGACGATTTGATTACATCTACAACCGCTTCGAGGGATGCGGTGAGATGACGTCCAACCAGTCTGTTGAGAGGAGCTACTCTCCCAGCCTGCCCCAGGAGTCCGAGAGCCTTTCCAGTGCCTCCGTAAGTGTTGACGTTAAGCTGGTCTATCCCATAAATGAGTTCATCGACCCCATGTACAAAAACATCAGCATAATGGAGAAGAAGTCTTCATCACCGCTGGACTTCGAGAGTGTCTGGTGGTACGACACGCTGGGTGAATGGGAATGGGACCCCATGGATTTCGCGATTGGCGATACCAACAACGACGGGCTCAAAGAGCTGGTATTTTCGACCGGTGACAGTTCGCATCACGGAAGTGTGATGGTGGTGGAAAACACGTCCGGGACCTATGCAGTGACCTGGAGATCAAATGACATATTGGACAAAAACTCGAGAGTGGAAATCGCAGACGTTGACCATGACGGCGTCAGCGAAATCGTAGTTACCGGTGGAGCAGCGGGTGGCTTATACATTTTCGAATATAACGGGAGCGGGTACGAGAACGTCACATACTACCACACTTCAAACGAGCTCAGCTCTCTTGAGATAGACGACTTCGATGGTGACGGCGAATACGAGATCATGGCGATTGACTTCGACAACGTGCTCCACGTTTTGGAACACGACGGCTCTGAATACAAGGCAGCGGCGTATGACACCGGTGTCGCCCACCTTTATCCCCTGGCTTCTGGTTCGGGAGACCTGGACAACGACGGGATTCCCGAAATGACGAGCTGCTATTGGTATAAGTTCATAGTCACGAAATACGTGAACGGCACATACATGACAGTGCATACGGAAGACCTTAACAACATCATATTGTACGGCTGCCATGTCGGGGACCCCGACAACGACGGGCAGCAGGAGGTGATAGTAGGACACAGCACTCTTGTCAGGTACTACGAATACGTAAATTCATGGCAGTTCCAGAACACATGGAATGGCAGCATTCAGGGCATCCTGGCTAACACGATCCGCACGGGGGACGCCGACAGCGACGGTCTCATCGACCTGACTATCACGGCCAAGGACGAGATTGGCATAACGATGGACCCCTCGGTTTGGTCCAACAAGACAGGCGGTCCTCCTTTCCCATCGGTGTGGACGATCCAAAAAGAGTCGGGCGGCACTGACGGCGTCGGCTGCGGTGCGGCCGATGTCGATAACGACGCCTACAGCACTAACTTCAACATAAACATGATGCTAAGTTCGGAAGACGCCGACTGGCTGGAGTACCGCGTCCACGATCTTGAAGTCGACCCGAATATACACACGGTCTTTCCGATAGTCTCCGGAGTGCTGGGTCTGGGCAACGACGACCACTACCGGCTTGCCGGCGGCCAGGACGCTAGGGTCACGGGCCTGAAACCCAATACCTGGACGGACATTCCTTCGGATTACTGTCTCCTTTATGATAATTCGGCAGGCGACGACGATGTCAGCGAAGCGGCCCTGGCGTGGGTACGATTCAAGGAGAGCGAGAACGTGGAGTTCCAGGATGTCGGCCTGTGGAACGACACGAACGGCAACGCGGCTTCCCGCATCCGGTACGACGTCAAGGACGCCACGCGCGACGACGAGTTCACCTGCCTGCTGGTCTTCACCAAAGGCGGCAAAGACACCATAGACCGCTGGCTCCCAACCCTCCAATCCGGCCAGTTGCCCAAAACCAATTTCATGACCCACCCAGATTAAGATGGAGCGCCGTTTACCCGGCGGGTATTTGTTATACGATCACGTCAGTGAAGCGGCGAGGTGGGTGCCGGCGCGGTGGGCTTTTTGGCGGTTTTTTTGGGTTAGGGTTCCTTCGGGGGCTTGGGCTATGGCGCCGAAATAGAGGCTGGTTTGGACCTTTGCTCCCATCATGGTCGCGGCCATTTTGAGGGCTTTGGGTGGGCCGGGCATGAGGATGCGGGCGATCAGGGCCGGGCAGGCGGCGGCGGTGATCGTAACGGCTTTCCTGGTCGGCTTCTTGACACGCAGCTTGGGGATCTTCGCGTCCCACGGCCAGTATCCGTACACGATCAGACGCTCCATAAAGCGGCGGGTCAGCGCGTTGACGTTGGCGAAATTCGTCGGGGCCGCCAGGACCAGGCCGTCGGCGGCGTCGACCTTGTCGAGAATCCCGGCCATGTCGTCGTCGTGCACGCACGTGCCGCGCCGCCCCACGTCCTTTTCCTGCACGCACGTGCGACAGTTCTCGCAAAACTCGATGTGCTTGTCCACGAGGTAGATCTTCTCGGTCTCGGCGCCGCCGTCGGCCGCACCGCGCAGTACCTCCGAGGCAAGCGTGTCGATCACCTTGCCCTTGCGGTACGTTCCAACAATCGCCACGATCTTTCCGGCTCGCGCCATAGCTGCTCCTGGATCTAATTGGTCCTATAGGACCGATAGGACCGATAGGACCTATTCTAGTCTTTGACCCACCGGTCGAGCCATCCGATGACGGTTTCGTGCCAGAGGATGGAATTGTGGGGCTTGAGGACCCAGTGGTTCTCATCGGGGAAGTAGAGCAGCTTGCTGGGGATGCCGCGTCGCTGCAGCGCGTTGAAGGTCCCCAGTCCCTGGGTATCGACGACGCGGAAATCCTGGCCCCCGTGGATGACGAGCATGGGCGTCTTCCAGTTCTTGACGAAGTTCACGGGGTTGTGCTTCTCGTAGCCGTCGGGATTTTCCCAGGGCGTTCCGCCGTGGTCCCACTCGGGGAACCAGAGCTCCTCGGTATCGAACCAGGCCATGCGCTCGTCGATGTTGCCGTCGTGGTTGACCAGGCAGCGAAACCGGTCGGGCCAGTTGCCGGCGATCCAGTTGATCATATACCCGCCGAAGGAGGCGCCCAGGGCGCCGACGCGGTCGCCGTCGAGCCAGGGATAGCGCTCCAGGGCGGCGGCGAGTCCTTTTTGCAGGTCCACGAGCGGTTTGCCGCCCCAGTCTCCGCGAATGGAATCGCAGAAGGCCTGCCCGTATCCGGTGGAGCCGTGGAAGTCGATCATGACGGCAGCGTACCCGGCGCCGGCGTAGGCCTGCGGGTTCCAGCGGTAGTGGAAGGAGTTGCCGAACGAGCCCTGGGGCCCGCCGTGGATCAAGAAGGCGACGGGATATTTCTTTCCCGCCTCGAAGTCGGCCGGCTTGACGACGTAGCCATACACGATCTCGTCGTTGGCGCCGAGAAAGTTGAACTGCTCGTACTCGCCCATGCGCGCGACGGCGAGCTTGTCGGCGTTGATGTCGGTGAGTTTCGTCACGGCCGCGGCCCGCCTATCCCGGGCCGGGATGACCGAATACAGCTCGGCCGGTGAGCGCAGCGTGCTCAGACTGTAGACGATTCGATCGCCGGCGGCAGCGAGCGCGTGAACGGCGCCGTGCTTGACGACCGTGCGAACGCTGCCGTTTTTGACGTCTACGGAAAAAAGCGATCTGTTTCCCGTGTTCGTCGCCCGGGCGTAGATTCGTTTGCCGTCGGCGGACCAGCAGATGGCCGAGGGGCTGCGGTCCCAGTTCTCGGTGAGCACGCGCTTAGGCCCGTTGGGCCAGCGGCACAGGACGATCTGAAACTGGTCCGACTCGTATCCGGGACGGGACATGGCCAGGTAGGCCAGCGTCTTGCCGTCCGGCGAGAAGACCGGGTGCGTGTCCCACGCCTCGTTGTCTTCGGTCAGGCACCGGGGCGCCTGCGCGCCGTCTGCGGGGGCGAAGTAAAGATCGAAGTCGGTGGACCAGGCCTCCTTGCGTCCGACGTTCCTGGCACTGAAAACGACACCTTTGCTGTCTGGGGTAAAGGTGATTTCCTCCGGACCTCCGAAGGGCACCGAGGGCGTGTCGGCGTCCATGTCACGCATGACGTCCACGGCAGCGCCGCCGGCGGCGGGCCGAACGAACAGATGTGCGCGGCGTCCGTCCTTCCACGTATCCCAGTGGCGAACGAGAAGCTTCTCGTAAATCCGGCCGCTCGCCTGACGCTGCTCGATCTCGTCGAGTTGTTCCTTCGTTGCCTGCGGCGTCGATCCGGGGAAGACCTCCATCGTGTACGCCAGGTACTTGCCGTCCGGCGAAACAACCAGATTCGCAACGTCCAGGGGCTCGTCGGTGACCTGCTCGGCCTCGCCCCCGTCCACGCGAATCTTCCAGACCTGCGACGAGCCCGAGCGGCTCGAAACGAACCAGAGGGTCTTGCCGTCCGGCGCCCAGCGCGGATTCGAGTCGGATTCCACGTGCGAGGTGAGCCGGCGCAGAGACGTGCCGTCGGCCGAGACCAGCCAGAGATCGGTCCGCCCGCGGTCGGCCTCCAGGTCGGTCCGGCGCACTACGAACGCGACGTGTACAACGTCCGGGGAGACCTGCGGGTCGGAGATCCGATCCATCGCCAGCATATCGTGAACGGAAAATGGATGTGTCGGCACCGCCACACCGGTCGAACCGCCACACACCACCGTAAGCCACAATACCGCCGGGAACACCATTTTGCGTTTGAAAAGAATCGTCGTACGCATGAATTTCTCCTTGTAACCGAGTTTTCGTGACGCGCGCCGTTGCCTCGGCAGTGACGCCGGCCTCAGCCGCGGGCCGCCCTGCCTTGCCCGCCCGGCCGGTCCGTTTGGGTCGCGAGCGTCACCGGAATATCGAGCCAGAACGTCGAACCTTTGCCCACCTCGCTCTCCAGACCGATCGAGCCGGCCAGCATGGTCGCCAGCTCCTTACTGATGGCCAGGCCCAAACCGCTGCCGGGCGATTCGCGCGTCAGGGATCCGTCCGCCTGCCGGAACTTGTCGAAGATTTTCTCCTGGTCCGCCGCAGCGATGCCGCAACCGGTGTCGCTGACCGCGATGCGAACCGTGTTGTCGGTGACCATCGTGGCGCGAACGTCGATCTGGCCCCGCGCGGGGGTGAACTTCGCTGCGTTGCTCAGAAAATTGTATAAAATCTGCTGCACTTTGCCGGCGTCCGTCACCACGACGGGGATATCGGCATCGACTTCCGTGCGAATCTTGATTCTCTTCTTGCGCGTCAGCAGGGAAAAAGAGGACGCCAGCGACTCGCAGAGTTGCGAGACCGCCATCTCTTCGATGTGCAATTCCATCTTGCCCGCCTGGGCCTTGGCCAGGTCCAGCAGATCGTTGATCATGTTCAGGAGCCGGTTTCCGCTGGTCAAGATGTTCTCGGCGTAGCGCTGGCCTTTTTCGCGTTTCAGGAGCCCGGGCTTTTCCCTCAACACCTGCGCGAAGCCGAGAATGGCGTTGAGCGGCGTGCGGAACTCGTGCGACATGTTGGCCAGGAACTCGCTCTTGAGCTTGTTGGCCTTGAACAACTCGATGTTCCGTTCGGAGAGCTCGGCGATTTTGCCGTCGAGCTGGCGGTTGGCCTGGCGCAGTTTCTCCTGGGCCGCCTGGAGGTTGTCGAGCATGTGATTGAAGGCGGTGGCGAGCTTCTCGTACTCGTCCCCGGTGGCGATGGAGCTGCGGATGTCCAGGTTGCCCTCGGCGACGTTGTTGGCCAGGGCGCGCAACTGGCGGATGGGACGCAGGATCACGCGCTGCATGATCCAGTAAAACGCCACGATCGCGCCGGTGCCCCCGATGACGCCGGCCATGACAATCCAGATCCGGTTCATGAAGACCGTCTTTCGCACGTCGCTGCCGATGCCCCGCGTCTGGACCAGGGCGGTGCCGACGACCTCGTTCAGCGAGAACGGGCCCGCCGTGCCCTGGGGATTGTGGCAGCTCACGCAGCCTTCCGTGGCCCGGAACAGCCGCACGTAGTCACTTTGCAGCGAGCCGTCCACCTTGTTCAGGATCAGGGCTTCCTCCCGCCCGTCCTCCGGGGAGACCATCTCCAGCAGCTCCTTCTGCACGTCAGTCAGGGAGGGAGTATCTTCGGCCCGTTCCTTCGAGGCGCGCAGCCAGAGGATGCCGGGCTCGTTCGGGTCATACGCCCGGCCGCGCTCGTTCAGGATGGGCCACGTCATCTGCCCCGAACCCTGCAGGCGAAAATGGGAACGCAGGAGAATCGACTCGGCCCGGGCCCGGTTGGTGTCGAGCAGGCCCTTGCGAGTGAGCTGCCGCATCCACACGTAAGGAATCAGCAGAGCGATCACCAGACTGAAAAGCACCGCGGCCCCGAACATGATCCGACATTTCGCCGCCAGCGAAAGGTCCGTCAGATGAAGAAACCGCAGTACCTTCTGAAAGATCTGGCCGAGGTCAATACGCATGGCACATCGTATCCAGGGCGGATTTCGGACGGGCAACTGCGGCGTTGTGTCGTGCCGCGCGCCGGCCGGCCGAAATCAGCCGTCCCAATCCTGTCGATCGCCCTATGCCTGGTCGGGCTTCTGCTCGACGGCGCGGAGGTGCTTTTGCGTCCGCAGGTTGAGCTCGTCGAGTTGTTTCTGGTCCACCTCGCTGGGCGCATCGGTGAGCAGACACTGGCCCCTTTGCGTTTTCGGAAAGGCGATCACGTCGCGAATGTTCTCGGTGCCGGTCAGCAACATAACGAGCCGGTCCAGGCCGAAGGCAATCCCACCGTGCGGCGGCGCCCCGTAGTCCAGCGCCTTGAGGAAGAATCCGAAACGATCTTCCGCCTGCTGCCGCGAAATGTTCAGCAGGTCGAACACCTTCTGCTGCACGTCGGGCCGATGAATACGGATGCTGCCTCCGCCGATCTCGCTGCCGTTGACGACGATATCATAGGCCTGGGAGCAGATCCCCGCCGGGTCGCTCTCGAGCTTGTCCAGATCCTCGGGCACCGGCGCCGTGAACGGGTGGTGCAGCGAGTCGTAACGCTTCTCGTCCTCGTTCCACTCGAAGAGCGGGAAATCGACCACCCACACAAACGCGAAGCCGTTCGGATCGTACAGCTCCAGGTCCTTCGCCAGCCGGCAGCGCAACGGCGCCAGCGCCTTGTTGACGATGTTCTCCTTGTCGGCGACGAACATCATCACGTCCCCGTCCTTGGCCCCGAAGCGCTCGATCAACTGGTTCTTCAGCTCGCCCGTGAAGAATTTGCCGATGCCGCCGATGAACGTGGGCTCGCCGTGTTCCATCTTGACCTTGCACCAGGCCAGTCCCTTGGCGCCGTAGTCGGCCACGAAGGCCGTCAGGGTCTTCTCGATGTCGCTGCGCGAGTACTTCTCGCCGGCCGGCGCGCAGAGGCCCTTGACGATCCCGCCGTTCTCGATCGTCGAGGTAAAGACCTTGAACGTGCTCTGCGCCGCCAGGTCGGAGATGTCCTTCAACTTCATGTCGAAACGCAGGTCGGGCCGGTCGATCCCGTAATCGTCCATGGCCTGCCGATACGACATTCTCTGCATGGGCAGCGGTACGTCCACGCCCATGATCTCCTTCCAAATGCGCGCGACCAGAGCTTCGTGGACGCCGATGACGTCGTCGGTATCGACGAAACTCATCTCGACGTCGATCTGGGTGAATTCCGCCTGGCGGTCCGCCCGCGGGTCCTCGTCGCGAAAGCAGCGTACGATCTGGAAGTACTTGTCGATCCCGCTGACCATAAGGATCTGCTTGAACAACTGCGGCGACTGGGGCAGGGCGTAAAAACAGTTGCGGTGCAACCGGCTGGGCACGAGAAAGTCCCGCGCGCCCTCGGGCGTGCTCTTGGCCAGCATCGGTGTTTCGATTTCCCAGAAACCTTGCTCGTCAAAATACCGGCGCACCAGCGTCGTAACGCGATGGCGAACGCTGAGCCGGCGCTGCATCTCGGCCCGCCGCAGGTCCATGTAGCGATAGACGAGTCGGGTTTCCTCGTTCGTCCGGGTGGCGGCCTCCAGCTCGAACGGAGGCGTCCTGGCCATGTTGAGAATCTCGAGTTGGTCCACGACGACCTCGATCTGGCCGGTCGCCAGCTTCGGATTCTCCAGACCTTCGCCGCGCGGACGCACCGTGCCGGCAGCGGCGAGCACCCACTCGCAACGTATCGTGCGGGCCAGTTTGTGTGCCTCGGCCTGTATCTCGGGATCGAAAACCAACTGCGTCAGGCCCTCCCGATCGCGCAGATCGAAGAAGACCAGGTTCCCATGGTCCCGATACGACTGCACCCAGCCGGCCAGCACGACCTGTCGGCCCTTGTCATCCAGGCGAAGCTCGCCACAATTATGCGTTCTCTTCAACATAGCGAAGTCTCTCGACACGATTGACAGGTTATTGCCGCCCAACGAGTGGTGGGCCAACGGAAAGTAGTAAGCATAGTGAAGCGAGGGCCCCTCGTCAACCGGCAGGTTGGACGCGATTGCCCGTTTCGGGATGAAGTGAGCAAGAAACCTCCTTGCGGGTGCCGAGGCAAGCGCGCATCGCTTGCGGATCCTCCACAGGCCCGGCGGCGTTCAGAGGGCGGCGCTGAATCCGTAGGTCGCGATTTCCACTTCGCCCATGCCGCCGAAAACGTGGATCAGGCGGATGTCCTTGTCGCTCAGTTCGGCCCGAACCTCGGCAGGCAGGTCCGGTTCAAGCTGCGGCTCGAAGAGGAAGTGCTCGCTGAAGTTGTGATGCCCGGGCCGGTACGTCTGCGAAAAGTAGCCGCGCAGGACGATGGGCGCGCCGGTATAGCCCTCGATGCGCGTCTCGACCCAGCGGGCCAGCGGGTGCGTATAGCCGGCCACCGGGCCCTTCGGCATCGGAGGCCAGTAGAAGGAGGTCTCGATCACGACGCCCTTGCCGGTCTCAAATCGTCGCTTCTGCAGGCTGTCGTCGGCCGAAGGGGCCGGAGAGGGCCAGAGCATCGCCTGGTCGTGTCGAGTCTGCGTGGGGCCGTCCCAGTCCCATTGCAGTACCGGCTCGGCGTATTCAACTTCCAGGACAGGCCGGCCGAAATCGCGCAGAGTCACGACGGCGCTTTGCGCCGCTGAGACCAGCGTGGGGATGTTGGTGGTTTGCAGAGCATAGCGGCGCGGGTTGTCCAGATCCGCGATGCGCCACGCATCGGTCACGACGCCGTCGCCGTATCGATGTGCCGCCTCCGGCCACTTGGCCATCCGCCCGGAAAGCTGTCGAACCGCACCGCCGGCCGTATACTCGACCGCCACGGACTCGTACATGCCGGCCCGGAGGTTCTCGTCGGTGAGCCAGAGGTTTTCCGTTTGCAGTTGCCAGCGCGATTTGAGGCGATGATTCGCGAAGATGTCGCCGAATTCCCCCTGAAAGAGGCAGTACTCCGTCGGTTCGTTGACAAGGAACGGCACGATCGAAGGCGTCTCGTCCGGCTGGGGAATCGGGCGTACCTGCTTGACAACGAGCCGGCCTTCGGGCGCTATCTTCTTATACTCCATCTCCAGCACGTACTGCTCGCGGCCCGTGGCTGCGGCAAACTCGGCGCCGACCTTCACGAGCAGGTCGGCCAGATCGGTGTAGTCCTTATCCCAAGCCATCACTGCCGCGCCGAGCGGGACGAGGTTCGACTGACGGACGCGCCAGGCATAGGTGCCGAAGGAGTAGACCTGAACGCGGACCTCTTCCGGGATGCTGCCGTCCTGCGGGTTCGTCACCGAGGTCGCGCCGTCCTGTGTGACCAGTGCGATCTCCCACCGGTCGCCCTCGCAGGTGACGGTCGCGACGCCGTTGGCCAGCTCGATCTCGTCGGGGAACGAATGGTGCACGAGCAGGGCCATCCCGACCTCGTTGGCGTCGACGCCGTGGCGCAAACGTTCGAGGTAGGCGTTGTCGTTGTAGAAGCTCGCAAAGACTTTGCGGATCACCGTGAAGACGCCGCGTTCGTTGGCGCGGTCCGGGTCGCACAAACACGGGCCCCGCGTATCGTCGTCGAGATCGTCGGCCAGGCAACCGCTGTAGCTGTCGTACAGACCGGCGCCGGTGAACGTCTCGCCGTCCTCGACGTTCGTCGAACTGCGGAACCGCAACTTGCTCAACGGATCGAACCCGTAAAGCGGGTCCTGCAAGGCCGCCAGGACCTTTTGTTTCTGAGCGTCGGTGAAATCGAGGGTGGTGTCGTCCTCGATCAGGTCGCGGATTTCCTCCAGCGCCGCCGAGAGGGCCGCCATGTCCGCCGGCGGATACGCGAACGCCGCGAGGCGCTCGGCGATCCTTCGGCCGAGAGTCCGTCCATCAGCCAGTTCCTGGGCCAGGAAATCGGTCCACAGATCGAACGACAGACCGAGCGCGACGGGTGCATGATCCGGGATGGCGCGACGAAGGATACCGAAGTTGGCCGCCTTGCCTCCGAAGTAGCCGATATCGGCAGGCATGAGCGCCTCGGTGCTCATGGCATACGAACCGTAGGGGCTTATCGGTGTGATCTGGAGCGGCGGCGGCTGCTTGAGCGCGCGGATCTCCTGGATGGTCGCCTCGTCGAGGACGTCTTGAAGATCGATGAGGCGAATGCTCGTGTCCCAGTTCGTCTCAGAAGCCCGCAGACAAATGTTGCGCTCGACCATCTCCAGCGCCTGGTTGGCGTCGGCCGGGACGGCCAGATGAACGAACGGCACGTTATAGGTCTTGGCCAGAATCGCCACGTGCGAGTTCGGCGTCGAGGGCGCCAGCGTGATGATCCCGCCCACGAACGGAATCTCGGCGGGAACGCCGTCGGTCAGCAGGATGTCGTCCGGTTCCAGCACGCCGTCCCGATACGCCTGGCTGATGGCGTTGCCTTCCACATACGTGAGCCTGCCGACGGCCCACCCCGGCGCGTAGCAGGTGTTCCCGTGTACCCAACGGTCGGTCGAGCCGATCGAGAGGCCGTTTGCTTCCAGCCAGGCGCGGTCCGCCTCGGCCGCGGCTCGCTGTTCGTAGCTGGGGAAATAGAACGCCGCATGTTCCTCATCCGTCAGGATATGCGTTTCGATCAACTCGACCCAGGCCAGAACCTCTTCTTTGGTGAAAGGCTCGCGGCCGACGAGCTGGATGCCGTATTCGGCCGGCTGCGACCACCCCATCCCCAATGCCGGCGTCACTACGGCGCCGAGCACAGCCTTGCGCCCCTGCCGGTAGAGCGTGGCCTCGTCGAACTGCTCCGGCGTCATGCCGGCAAACGGCGCCAGGTGCTCGATGGCAAATTCATAATGAAGCGCATATTCGTGCCCGTCCTGGAAGTACACCCGCGGTGCGTCATCCGAGGCAAGCACGATGGTGAACTTGACCCACGCCGGCTCGTTCTGCCCGGCCCCATAGACGAGAAATGGATCGCCGGGCAGCTCGATTCGCTCTTTCCACTGCATCTGCGGCCCGGGGGGCTGCGGCAGCGGCGGCTCCGGACCTTGACCCAACCCAACCGACCAAACGCTCAGCACAATCGGCCAAACCGCCAGAACCTTCCAGTGCAACAACCTCATGCGCTCCTTTCACCTTATCCTCGTCGCTTTATGCGGCGGCATTCAACCAAGACAGCCCTGGATGATTCCAATCCGCGATCAACGTTCTGTGTGCCACAATAGACCCTGAACGTAACGGTGTTTCGGTTTGTTCGCCCGTGCATCTTTAGTGTCAAAAACGGGGCTTACGGCGACGGAGAGGGGAAAATCTCGGGGAAATCGGGTTTTGGCTGCAGGGCTGCCCTGTTTCGATTACAATGGGGCGTTCGTGAAGCTTCGTTGAGGATGGTTTCGTTCATGAGTAAGCATCTGGATAAAATCAACGGTCCGGCGGATTTGAAGAAGCTCTCCGTCGCCGAGTTGGAGGAGTTGGCCGAGGAGATTCGCCAGTTCATGCTGCATTCGATCAGCAAGACCGGCGGGCACCTGGCAAGCAACCTGGGCGCGGTGGAATTGACGCTGGCCTTGCACTGTGTCTTCGATTTCCAGCGGGACAAGCTGCTGTGGGACGTGGGTCACCAGTGCTACACGCACAAGATCATCACGGGTCGCAAAGCCGGTTTTACCGGTCTGCGGCACGTCGAGGGCATCAGCGGCTTCCCCAATCCGGCCGAGAGCGAATACGATCAGTTCACCGTGGGCCACGCCGGCACGTCCATAGCGACCGCCATCGGAATGGCGCTGGGCGAGCAGGTCAAGGCCGGGACGAAGGAGTCCGAACCAAAGCCGCCCGGGCAAGTTCATCAAAAGCCCGAGCCGCGGGCGTCCAACGTGGTCGCCGTGGTGGGAGACGCCAGCATCGTCAACGGCACGTCATTCGAGGGGATGAACAACCTCGGATTGGTCAAACGGCAGATGCTGATCGTGCTGAACGACAACAGCATGGCCATCGACCCGACCGTGGGAGCGGTCGCCAAGGTGTTTTCGCGGGTCCGGCTCAACCATACGTACGAGGAGCTGCGCCGGACGACGAAGAACATCCTCGAGCACGTGCCGGGCATCGGCCGCAGCGTGGAAGAGGCCGTGGAGAGGATCAAGAAAAGCATTCGTATGGTCCTGCCTCCCAGCCAGTTGTTCGAGAGCCTGAACATTCCCTACTTCGGCCCCGTGGACGGGCACGACATCGAATCCCTGACGAAACTGTTCCGAACCCTCAGCGCGGTGGACCACCCCGTTCTGCTGCACGTCTACACGAAGAAAGGCAAAGGCTTCCGTCCGGCCGACAAGGGGCCGACAAAGTTCCACTCGACCGGCCCGTTCAAGATCAACGGCGATACCGTGGAATCGACGACCGTCCCTCATCGACAGAGCTTCACCCAGGCCTTCGGTGACGCGCTGACCGAACTGGCTGAGAAGGACGACCGGATCGTCGCCATTACCTCGGCCATGTGCGACGGCACCGGCCTGGTGGAGTTTCGCAAGCGATTCAGCCAGCGGTTTTACGACGTCGGCATCGCCGAGAGCGCCGCGGTAGACATCGCGGCGGGCATGGCCAAGAGCGGACTCCGACCCGTTGTCTGCATTTACTCGACCTTTCTGCAGCGCGGCTTCGATCAGATCTTCCAGGAAGTGGCGCTGCAGAATCTCCCGGTGGTCTTCTGCGTGGACCGCGCGGGCATGGTCGGCTTCGACGGCGCAACCCATCACGGGCTGATGGACGTCGGCTACCTGCGGATGCTGCCCCATATGATTTTGACCGCGCCGGCCGACGCGGTCGAGATGAAGGGGGCCCTGCAGTTCGCCTTGCAGCAGACGCAGCCGGTTGTGGTTCGCTATCCGAAGGATATGGTTCCGCCGGAGGAGCTCGTGCGGGCGGCGTCCGAAAAACCCTTCGAGGCGGGCAAAAGTGTGGTGGTCCGGCGGGGCAGAAAGTCGGCTCTGGCCATCGCCTCGTACGGCACCGTGCTCACGGAGGCCCTCAAAGCGGCCGAAACGCTCAGTTCCGAGAAAATCGCCGTCGACGTGATCAACGCGCGGTTCGCCGCCCCGGTGGACGAGAAGTTCGCCGGTCTGTTGGCCCAGGGCAAGGCCCTGATCACCGTGGAGGATCACTCTGTAGCCTGTGGTTTCGGCTCGGCCGTGCTCGAATCCGTAGCGACCGCAGGTCAGGACGTCAGCAACATTCGCGTGCTCGGCGCACCGAGGCGCTTCATCGGCCACGATTCCCGCAGCGCCCAGCTTATGCAGGCCGGGATAAATGCCGATGAAATAGTCAAAACGGCAAAGGAAATGCTCGCAACACGACCCGGTAAGCGCAAACGCAAATGAGGCAGAAAAAGCCCCTACCCAGGCTGGTCATATTCGGCGACCCCAAGAAGGGACCGGTGGCCGAGGCTATTGAGGACTTCTCGAATTTTCTGAAAGGCAAGGCGCAGATCATCTGCGGCTGCTACCTGGAGAAGTGCACGGCCGAGGTGATCCGCAAGAGCGACTTCGCCGTCGTGCTCGGAGGCGACGGCAGCATCATCTCGGCGGCGCGCGATCTGAGCGAAGCCAACGTCCCGGTCATCGGCGTCAACTTCGGCAAGCTCGGCTTCCTCGCCGAATTCAGCGTCAGCGAATTCAAGAGCCAGTGCCAGGACATCTTCTCGGGCAAGGCGGCGATCGAGAAACGGATGATGCTCGGCTGTCACGTCGCCGAAGCGGGCGGTGAGAAGTTCTATTCGAAAGCGGTGAACGACGTGTTCATCGCGGCCGGACCGCCCTTTCGCGTGATTGAGCTGCAGATCGCCGTGGACGGACAGCACGTCGCCAGTTGCGTCGGCGACGGACTGATCGTCTCGACGCCGACCGGTTCGACCGCCTACAACCTCTCGGCCGGCGGCCCGATCCTGGCCGGGTCCATGGAGGCGATGGTCATCACGCCGATCTGCCCTCATTCGCTGAGCTTTCGCCCCATCGTGATCGATGCAGGCAGCGAAGTCGAAATTCGCTGCACGCGCGTCAACGAGGGCACAACCGCCTGCATTGACGGGCAGGTCTCGGCCGGATTGTCTCCCGACGACCGGGTCAGAGTCGTAAGGGAAAAGAGCAGCTTTCTGGTGGTGAACAACCCGTTGCGAACGCGCTGGGACACACTGGCGACGAAGCTGGGTTGGGCCAAGCCGCCCACCTACACGGCTCCGTAGGTGGTATCGAAACCAACGGCCGCAGCACGGATGCGTTGGCCCCGACAGGAGTGAGTCTGGAGATCACAGGCAAGGCAGCCCCCGACAGGAGCATGGGGATCTGACTTTGCCGGGGTCTTCGCGAATGGGACTGACGCCATGGAGAACACACAATCCATACGACCGACCAACGCAACGGCTGTTGCAGGCCAACGAGGCCCTGGGGGCCATGGTGTTTCGCCGTGCCGGCGGCTCGGGCGCCTGCTGGTGTTCGTATTGCCCCTTCTCGTGCCGGCCGGTGTGCTCGCAAGGTACGCCAACTCACCGGTCGCCAACCCCATCGGTCCGGCGAACGTGCCCCCGAGCAGTTATCAGAGCAGCGCCGTCCGCACGCCGGGCGCGACCAGCGACACCGGCAATCTCCTCGTCACCGGCAACGTCAGCGGGGCCAAACAGTTTCGCGCCCCCGTCCCCTACCAATCGCCGACGAGGTTTCAGGGAACACTCGGCTCGACGTCGCTCGATTCCTTCCTGAGAGCCTCGGCGGCGCCGCAGGCGGGCGGATATTCGCGCCCCTACGGGGCGTTTTACTCACCCACGGGAACGGTCGCCAAGATCGGCGCCGGACAAGCGGCCGATTCGGCGCCGCTGATGCGGGCCTCGGCCATGAAGGCCACGCCGGTGGCGCAGCCTCAGGCAGCGCCGGCCACACCGGTGAAAGACTGGAGAATGTGGGAGCAACTGGGGAGCCGGTCCGCCTCGGGCCCTTCGCTGCAAAAGTGGAAAGCCCTTTCGTCCGACCCTGCCCCGGCCCCCGCCGACCGGCGCGTCTCGCAGCCGCAGAGAGAGACTGTGATACCGGAAAATACCTTTCGCCAACTCGAAAGCACCTGGACGAATCGGCCGGTACCGACGCTACCGAGCGAGCCAGCGGCCGGGCAGACGTTTTTGAAACCGTCGGAGGCTTCACGATCGAGCGACGGGGTGGCAGCGTCAAGGCCGCAGGCCTTGGCGATAGGGCCGCGCGACTCCGGAAAAGCTACCACCAATGGCCCATGGGACATGGAGATGCGGGGATGGGAGACGGTGGATTCGCGGAACGCGATTCGCTCAACCGACAAAGTGAGTTCTGCCATCGGCGATGAATTGGGGCTTACCGGCGTCACGCGCCCGAACGAGATCGACGGTGTGTTCCCGCCTGAGGCCCCGAAGCCCGGCGTAGCCAGCGAAGCCAAAACGTCGAGCGCCGTGTCCAGTCTTCAGCGCGCCGAGAGGACCGCGCGCGAATTCGATGCTCCGTCGAATCTCTTGCAGCGTTCGTCCGACGAGCGCGCCGGATGGTCCCTGCCCGCCACCTCCGCGCCCGCAAACAGCGCGCCGGGCACGCTCAACAGCTATCGCAGCGCCAACGGCATCACCTGGGTAGGCCGCTCAAACGACGGGCCCGCTCCGAGGCGTGCCGACCCGTCTTCCGCGGCAGGGGGTGACCCACGCGTTCGTACTCCGGACGCCTTCGCGCGTGGGTTGAGAACCCACGCTACGACTTCGGATTCGCGGGTCGCGCCCTCGACCGGCATTGATCCGCTGTCCGAAATTCGTAATCGCCAATCCGGCACGGGCGATTTCGAGCGACACATGCACGCCGCCCGCTCGTTCGTGCAGCAAGGCCGCTACTACCGCGCCGCCGAATCGTTTACGCGAGCCTCGGCGTACCAACCGAGCAATGCGATCCCGCACTTGGGCAGGAGCATCGCCCTGTTCGCCGCCGGCGAGTACATCACCAGCTCGCTGTGCCTGGCCCGGGCCCTCGAACTGAATCCCCAGTCCGCACTGATGCAGGCCCGCATCGTCAACGCCGCCGGCGGGCCGGCGCAATTCGAGCAGCGGCTGGCCGACCTCGAGCAATGCCTCAAGGACAGCGACGCGCCGCAGTTGCATTTCCTCCTGGCCTACGTCTATCACCACATCGGGCGCGCGCAAGAGGCGGCCCGAGCCGTCGAAGCCGCCCGGAGGGCAATGCCCTCGTCAGCAGCCGTCGACGTCCTCAAAGCCGCCATCGCACCATAGACCATCGGGACAAATCAAAATGTAAATGCCGAGAAGAATATAAGCCTAATCTCCATTTTGCAAAACTCTACTATTTCCTATTTTGACCGGGCGTCATCCGCTTTGTCCTGCATGTCTCTGGGAATGGCGTCGTCGGGCCAGTCCCGGCTGAGAACGCTCTTCAGTTGCCCCTGCGTATCGATCAGGACGATCTCCTTGCGGCGTGCCGGCTCCTCGTTGTCTCCGAGCAGATGGCTGTTCTCGGAGACCAGGGCCGTGATGCGGTCATTCCCCTTCCAGGCGGGCACGAAGTCGGGCATATCGTCCATGCCGAAGCCCTCGTCCTGTCCGCAGGGGAAGATCGCGTCGTTCGAGCCCAGCTCGTAGACGGCGAACCGGTTGTGCCTGAGCGGAACCAGCAGGCGCCGCCCGTCGGGGGAGAGACGGAAGAAGTTCATGTTCTGGCTCGCCTGGCTGCGGAGCGCGCCGGGCAGGATGTTGGTCACCGTGCCGGTGAGACGGTCGTAACAGAACAGCGAATAGTCGGGCTCGTCCAGTTCCGTCGTGGGGATGGCCGCAGCCGCACTGGACAGGATCATCCGGCCGTCCAGTCCGTATTCCACGTGCATGGTCGGCTGAAACAGGGTCCCCGCCAGTTGCCGTCCCGCTTGCGTCGCCTGGCTCGTGCCGATCGACTCCCCGTTGCTCGCCTCGACAGGCTTGTCGAGCGCGACACCGTCGTCGCCGAGAACCACCTTCTCTTCCAGCGCACCGAGGATGGGGTCGCCGTCCCGTTTGATGTACGCCAGCGCCTTGCCGTCCGGACGCCAGTCGTAGCCGATGGCAACGCCGACGGTCACTTCCATGGCATCGATTTTCCCGTCGGCCGACGCCAGGAACAGTATCGCCTGGTCTTCATCGTGCGGCCTGGGCATGACGTAGGCAATGTGGCGTCCGTCCGGCGTAAAGCGCGGCCGGAACATGCCCAGCGGCATGGTCACGAGAACCTTTCGCTCGTGCAGCCGGGCTCGAGGCGCGACCAGCAGACGATTGAAGCCAATCTCAAGCTGCTCGCACTCGCCGAGCTTCGAAGGCCCGAGCTTCTCGGCCAAAGCCGCGCCGGGATCGACGCACATACAGCGAATCACCCAGCGAAGATAAGAATCCGCGTAACCCAGCTTCTCGTCCTTGTCTTCCGGCAGATCGCCCGGTGCGACGAGGCCCGCAAGGATCTTTTGTTCGAGCTGCCGAGCGTCGTCGCGGATCATTCGAGCCACGGGGGCCGGAAACAGCTTCAGGCCCTCTTCGACGCCTTCGCAGCGAAAACCTTTAACGTATGCGATGTGCCCTCCGTCCGCCGAGATGTCGGGCATCTGGCTTACCCCATCGGGCTCGACGGGCGTGAGCCCGCCGCTCTCACCGTCGACGAGAAAGAGGCTTCCCCTCACGCGCAGCAGGCCCCACAAGCCGTCGTCCGACCATTCGAGGGAGTTGTCCGGAAAACACCCAACCAAGTGCACTCCCGCTACGCACAGCACCAGTAAACTGATTGTCTTGACTCGATTACCCATCGCTCTGCTCCCTGACATATTGTCGGTATTTGTCCCATAGCTTTTCTCCGGCGCTCGGCGGTTGGGCTTGGGACGGCTCGGACCCGACCAGGGCCAGGACCCCGGAATGCCAGAAACCCTGTTCGGTTTTGCCGGCAAGGCCTTCATGCACCGATGACGTACTCGCAGAAGAGACGCAGGACCGGAATGGCGGAATCACGCGGTCTCAGGCCTTGCGGAAGACGGCGACAACGTTTTCGACCTCCACGACGAAGAGGCGGTTGTCGCCCTCGAAATCGACCGGGATGGCACCTTTGGGATTGAAGAGGACCTTGTCGTAGCGCACCAGGGGAATTTCAGGCATGGTCTCGATCTCGGCCGAAACGGCGACGACGCGTCCGGTAATCGTGGGAATCTCGATGTTGTCGGGCAGCTTGATCCCGCCCTTGGTCTCTTTCTTGTCCTCGTCCTTGCGAATGAGAACGCGCTTGCCGATCGGCTCGACCGTTTCGAGCGGCTGGACTTCCGTGTTTTCCTTCCTGGCCATATGCGATGCCTTTACCTGTTAGAGCCTGTTAGCGACAGCGAACATTATACCGCCGAAACCGCGGGAGAACAAGGCGTTCGGAGGATTGCACATTCTTCTCTGTCGGCCCAGTGACGGACAATCGCCGGGGGAGAATCACGCAGGGGCGGGCCCCTGTGGCTGCCCGGGCGCTTCGGCATAACGGGGGTGCCGCCACTCCGCTGGAGACCAACGACGCAGAGCTTCCCCTGGGACCGTCGCGCTACTTGGCCTTGGACTTGCTCTTGGGGCTTTTGAACCGGTCGAGGATTTCCTTGGCCTTTTCCTGCGATTCCGGGGGCCACTGGCCCTGGGCCTGGAGTTCCTTGAGCGCTTCGACGGCCTTGATGCTGACGATGGTCCGGCAGCGGGGGAATTTGTTGCAGCCCAGGAACGGCCCGCGCTTGCTCTGGCGAATCACCAGCTCGCCCTGCTTGCACTTGTAGCATCGTACGCCGGTCGGCTCGGGCTTGGGCTTGGGCGGCAGCACGTTGCCTTCCTTGTCCAGACGGAGCGTCGTCTTGCATTCCGGATAATCGCTGCACCCCAGAAACTCGCCGTACCGACCGTTCTTGCGCACCATCGGCTTGCCGCACTCCGGACACTTGTGCTCCGTGACCTGTTCCTCAACCATTTTTCCCTCCTTATCACACGGACAGGCGAACTTGCATTCCGGATACCCCGAGCAGCTCAGGAATCGGCCGTTCTTGCCGAATCGATAGACGAGCTGGCGCTGGCAGTCCGGGCACGTGTACTCGCTGGGGGTGGCCTCGGCCTTGGCGTGCTTCATCTCCTTCTGCGCCGTTTCCAGGTTCTGCTTGAACGGCTGGTAGAAATCGTCCAGCACGCCGTGCCAGTTCAAATGCTGCTCCTCGATCTTGTCGAGCTGCTCCTCCATATGGCGCGTGAAGGCGATATCCATGATGCGGGGAAAGTACTCATCGAGCTTGTCGGTGACCACCTCGCCGAGGTCGGTGGCGTAGAACTTCTTGTCTCTCTGCTCGACGTACCGGCGCTCCTGAATTGTGCTGATGATCGGAGCGTAGGTGCTCGGCCGGCCGATGCCTTCCTTTTCCAGGGCCTTCACGAGTGAGCCTTCCGTATATCGAGCCGGGGGCTTGGTGAAGTGCTGCTCGGCCCGCAGGTCCACCGCCGCCAGATCCTGACCGACCTGCGTGGCCGGAAGCACCTGTTCGGTCGAGAACGTCGGCCAGACCCTGGTATATCCGTCAAAGACCAGCACGCGTCCCGTGGCCCGGTACGTAGCCGTGCCGACCGCGGTCTCGGCCGCGATGTTCAGCGTGGTCACGTCCCACCGCGCCGGCTCCATCTGGCAGGCAACGAAGCGCCGCCAGATCAGGTCGTAGAGCTTGAATTGCTCGTCGCTTAGGAACTGCTTGATCTCGCGCGGGGTCAGATCGACGTCCGTCGGCCGAATGGCTTCGTGAGCCTGCTGAGCCGTCTTCTTCGACGTGTAGATTTTCGCCTTCTCCGGCAGATACTCCGGGCCAAACTGATTCTGAATGTGATTACGCACCTCGTTCACGGCTTCGTTGGACAGATGCGTGCTGTCGGTACGCATGTAGGTGATGAGGCCCAGGGAACCCATCGACCCGAGGTCGATCCCTTCGTAAAGCTGCTGGGCCACCGACATCGTTCGTTTGGCGGTGAAACCCATGCGATTGGCCGCCGCTTGCTGCAAGGTCGAGGTGATAAACGGCGCCGAAGGCCGCGACACGGACTCTTTGGTCTCGATGCCGGCGATCTTGAACGGGGCCGATTGGAGCGCGCCGAAGACCTTCTCGGCCTCCTCCTTGTTGCCCGCCTTGAACTTCTCGTCGCCGATCTTGTGCAGCTCGGCCTTGAAGGCGTGGTGCTCGGCGAGCCACTGGCTCTGCTGACGCAGGTTCGGGCCTTTGTCGCCGTCTGCCTTCGGCGTGATGAAATCGAGCCACTCCTGGTGATAGTCGCTTCCGACGTCGGTGGTGAAAACTGCGGGAATCAGCCAGTATTCCTCGGGCTTGAAACTGCGGATTTCGCGTTCCTTCCGGACGACCATCTTGACTGCCACGGACTGCACGCGTCCGGCCGAAAGACCCCGCGTGACCTTCTTCCAGAGCAACGGGCTGATCTGGTAGCCCACGATGCGATCCAGAATCCGGCGCGCCTGCTGGGCCATGACCTTGTCCGTGTCGATGCGGCCCGGCTCCTCGAACGCCTGCATGATCGTGGACTTCGTGATCGCGTTGAAGATGACCCGATAAACCCGGTCCTGCGGAACGCCGAGGATCTGGGCCAAATGCCAGGCGATGGCTTCCCCTTCGCGGTCAAGGTCGGTGGCCAGATAGAGCTTGTCGCACTTCTTGGCCGCAGCCTTCAACTGGCTGACGACGCGCTTCTTGCCCGGCATGATGTCGTACGTGGGCTCGAACTGGTGCTCGAGATCCACGTTCAGCCCCTTCGAAGGCAGGTCACGGACGTGCCCCATGGAGGCTTTGACCTCGAAGTCCGGGCCAAGGTATCTGTTGATCGTCTTGGCCTTGGCAGGCGATTCGACGATGACCAGCGATTTGTGCGAGTTCGTGCTCATCTCTTCCAATACTTCGATTGACCGCCGTTACCTGCAGTCTGGCATACCAGACATTCACAATGGCCGCACCGCAAGTGCGCCGGCCGACGGGGCTTATCTACCCTTGTCTGGGCCGATAAGTTCGACCGGGACACAGATCATTTCAGTTCCCTATCGGCCATTTCGCTCTCGGAATTCAAAACAGGACAGATACAGGAGAAGCCCCCGTTGTGTCAACAGAAAAGGCCCGCGGCGGCGCGCCGGTCTGTGCAATCTTTCGGGCACCATTGTTTTAGACCCTGGACTGCTACGGGTGGCAGCGTCAAGTCCGAAGGACTTGGCGATGGTCAACACCCGGGGCGCCTATAGCGCCA